>CAYTLG010000023.1:0-15076 GCA_964438725.1 uncultured Ruminococcus sp.
GCAACCTCACAAAGAACGACCTCGCAGCAGTTCTTTACCTCATCGCTAACCTCGATTACGCTGAATAATTTCGTTTCTGCGTTTCCGATATCGACAAGTTAAGTTAAATTAAATATAAAAAGTCCCCGTCTCAGGAGCTTATCCAAAGAGATGGGGACTTTTTTTATCTATATTAAATCACGCCAACGCAGGGATTCTCCGAAGAACGGATATACCCTTGTTTTTCCGCTCTCGCATACCGTATCTACCGATGTCAGTCTCAGGGGCGTGTTTATCCTGATACTGCTGTCGCTTATCTGACATATATCTCCGAGCTTGTAGTCCTCTCCGTAATACGGCGGAATATCGGGTGAGGTCTCGACGGAAAGTGTCACGGATATCGGGTATTTTGCAAGTGTTTCCTCCGCTTTCTGTGTAAGTGCGGAACGGTATTCGTCATCGTCTGTGTATTTATCGGGAGATATTTCCTTTGCACTGAGGTATGTTTCACGTCTGTCGGTCGCATATTTCCTAAGCACCGCAATAGTTCCGTCTCCACCCTCGCAGTATGCAAAGTTACGGAGCTTTCCGCCGACTTTTTCGTATTCCAATGAGAGAATATTCCCGAATGAGGTTGAGAAAACGACGGAGCTTGATTTGTCACTGCCCGATACTATACGGAGCTTTGGTGTTGTGTCGCCCAGGCGGAGCTTTATCGTATATGAAGCACCATACGGTCGCAGCACGCTGTACAGCCAGTCCGAGAGCTTGTCCCATTTCCATGTAAGGACGGAGCTTTGTTCGAGTTTACTGCTGTTGTCGTAGTCTATTGTTATAGGAAGGTCACGCAGATTGTCGGAGACTACGCTTAATGCAGAGGAGATGACTTCACCTGAAATTTCTCCGCTTGTATAGGTCACACGGTCACTGAGAAGTCCCTCAAGCAGTATTCCGCTTACGGTACAGTCCGATTCATCTCCGGAGCTTACAGATACGGTTTCGATACGTCCACAGAAGCAGTCACCGTTTTCGTCAAACTCCGTTCTCATGTAGGCGGCATCACGTGCGGTATTTGCGAATTTCTTTGGAAGATGGACGGTAAAGCTGCCTGTTTCATAGTATTTTTCGCTCCACACGGCTGAGGTGAACTCATCTATTGGGTCGGAGGTCACTGTGAAGCTCTTGTTAAGAAAGTAAAGTTCCATTTTGCACCTCATATTCCAAGATAGAGCGGGGTAAAGCTGACACTTGCGTCAACGTATTCAAGACCGCTGTTTGCTGTGACCGTGACCTTTGAGTTGCCCGTCGGGAGGGAGAAAAATGTACTTCCCGAATCAAAGCCGTAGTATTTTGTACCGCCGATTGTTATTTTTTTATTTCGCTCACGTGTGTCTATTACGAGCGTAGAGCCGTTTTTGAGCGTTGTCGGGCAGCGGACGTACTGTGAGCCGTATTTTATTCCGGGAGTAGTGACGTTTCCTCCGTTTGCCTTTATAGTGACTACCAAACCGCACGGCACGTCACCGATGTTATTGCTTGAGACAGAGGATGTGTCTTTGTCATAGGCAGGGGATTTGGTTTCTGCATCCTCAAAGAATATTCCCGGTGCGGCAAAGGTGAGTTCAAACTCCAGTGCGGAGGTAAAGTAATGCGGAGTGAATCTGACCTCACCGTAGGGAATTACGCTAATCTTTCGGCATACTCCGTCAAACTCCGTGGTTATTGTGCATTCACGCTCAGGTGTCAGCATTTTTGTAAGTCTCCGTCTGGCTTCATCGGTCTCTCCGATTATTTCTGCGGTGAGTGAGAGAAGTCTTACTCTGTAGCTTTGCTTTGTCGGGTAGAAGCCGTGTGATGAGGCGTATGAGCTGAGCTTTACGTCGAGATCGGGTGCGAAAAATCCGTCATGCGATATGAGGTGAGCCTGTGCATCGGGGGATATAATAAAGCTGTGACTTCCCGATCTAATGGTTATTTTATAGTTCTGTCGTGTCATGAGTTTCTGAATACTGCCTCGCTTTCCTTTCGTATTCGTTTTGCCGTTAGGTAGGGTGAGTTTTCGTTTTCTCGGAGATAGATGTTCTGTGTTACCGAGCCGCTTTGTACTGTATCGTGTGAGAGTTTTTGTGGGGAATATACCTTTTCCATAGCGGACGAGACATAGGATGAGCCACCCGTAATGCCCTCTGCGATACCACGTGAAATCATAACTCCAACCTCGTCACGCATAAGAGCGGAGGGGGAGTTTATCTTATAGTATGCTTTTACCGCACGTTCAGCTTCACGGGAGACTCTTTCTATCGCACGTACAACCTCACCGCCTGCCGAGATTATGCCATCGGATATTCCGTCCATCATGCTCCGTCCGATATTGCTCCAGCTTTGTGAACGGAATGCGGAGGTTGAACTTTCGGCTATTCTTTTTGCGGCTGCGGTCACGTCTGAGGATGAGTAGTTCATTCCGTTTGCGACTGATGATACTGCGGCGGAGCCTGTATTTGCCCAGGGAGCTGAAGAAAAGGCAGATATCGCAGACTGAGCCGAGCTTGTCATAGCGGAGCGTATTTCCGAGGAATAGGAATGCACTGCGGTCAGCATTTCTTCGAGCTTTACCGACAGAGCAGAAGCAAGCTCCGCTGAGATTATGGGGGATGAGAGTGCATCGCTTATTTTTTCGCCAGACAGAGCAAGCCTTGATTCAAGTGAAGCCACTGCCGATAGAACCGATGAGGTATCAAGATTGACTCCGATATTTACTGAGCCGTCCATATATTTCTCCTTTCTGAGTTTTGTTTTATTCTTACCGCATTTTTCGCACGTCTCAAGGCTCGTCTGGTGTGGTCGTCCTCTATTTCGGATGGGTCGGAAAGTCTGAGAGATATTGTTTTCATGAGCGGTGAGTCACACGGCAGGGACGAGAGCAAAGACATAAATTTATGCCAGTGCATTTTTTCTGTTGTCAGGTCTATATGGTATGCCGACATGAAAGACGCAAAAATCAGTGCTGAATCCTGTTCAAAATCAAAGCAGGGGTCGTTATTTATGTGTGCGGTATCGGCAGTCAGATAGTGTTCGGTCAGGTCGTGCTGTAATAGAAACGAAGCACAGCTCAAGAGGAAGGTGTCTGGTGAGGCTATTACCGATACATCCGAGTTGGGGCAGACCGTCATTCGACAAAGCTCTGCTTTAAGTGGAAGTGGGGCGGTATTCTGCATTATTTCCGCACAGATGAGCCAATATCTGAAATCGGTGAGGACGGGTATTTCTTTATTTTCAACGGTGATTGAGGACGGCAGCGGATCACATATGAGCGGTATCATATGGATGAAAGGCGAGCGGCGAGTTTTGCTTTGATTTGTTCGCCGGATTCGGTCATTTCACAGATTTCCTCATCTATGTAGCACAGGAATGAGGCAAGGGCACCGGAGAGGTTCATAATATTCCGTTCCGCACCGAAGATGGAGGCACGATTATCCTTGCCGAAGATACTGTCGAAGAAGTTTTCTATCATTTCGCAATTTTTTCTGAGCTTATCGGCAACGGTGGTATCACGTTCCTTTGTGTACTCTATGGATGAGAGCGAGGCTGAGAGGTTTTGCAGGGCGTAGTCGATTTTCTCGAACTGTTCGGGGTCAAATACGTCGCATGGGAGGGATGAGTTCATATATTTCCAGGTATGCATGATAATTATCCTTTCTTTTGTTATTCGTTATTCGCTGACTGTGAAGGTCATGGTTGAGAGGGAGAATGTACCCTTTGTGATATCTCCCACGGCTTTCATTGTACCTGTGTAGAGGAGGGAGTCCGTTCCTGAGCCACACTCATCGGGAATGACGGAATAGGAGCGTCTTACAGCGTTAAAGGAGCCGTTTATTTCTGTTTCGTCAAAGAGGTCAACGCAGATTATATCGACCTGTGCATCATTTCCTGTGAGTTCGAGGTCGGTTATTTTACGTATTTTCTCAATTACGGGATTATCCTTATAAACTTCAAGCTCATAGTCAATTACGGGGGCATAGCCTGTTACGTCGGTACGTTTTGTTGTTTCATGGATATAGCGTCTCTGGTAGCTTGTTGCGTTTTTGGATTCTGTGAAGTCGGTAAAGCCTTCTCCGATAAGTGACCATTCCGGTGAGACTGTGGTTGAGGTATTCATATAATGCTGGCGTTCTGCACGTTTTACTATTGACATAATTTTATCCTTTCTTTTATGATGTTTTTCATAATCTAAACTTCTTTAAATCTTACCGTATATCCTGCGTGAAATTCTTCGTCTCCGTTATCGTAGGTCACGGATTTTGTCATTCCCGAATTTTCCCTGATTTTCATGCTTTCGTCCGAGCTTTTTATGGCTTGTGACACGCAGCTGAAAAAATCTCTTGCATCGGCTCTGTCTTTTGCCGAATGTGCGTGGATTCTGACTCTTATCTCAAAGCCTGCTTCGATTATTTTTGAGCCGTCTACGTATTCTCTGACGGTATTTCTGCTGCCGTTCATCATAAGTATTGCGGAATACACGGCTTCTGACGGAAATGACGGGTCTCTCCACGTTTCGGCTGTCAGTGGGAGGTCGTGCTTATGGAAAAATGCGGTAAGTTCTGCCGATATATCATTCATGTGGTGTCCTTTACTTAAACTTAGTTTTTATATTTGCTATCCACTCATTCAGGTGGGCAGATTTTGCGGCTTCAAACCATCTTGCTGTTGCTTTCGGGTGGGCTTTCTTTGAATATGTTCGGTCGTTATAATAGCATTTTCCTGCGTAGTCGGCTGTCCATGCTATTCCCATATCCGTAATTTTGCCTGATGAATACAGAAAACCCGTGCGGTACGGTACGTATTCCCCGCATGAGGATAGCACCATACCGCAAAGTTCTTTCTGTACGGTTTCTTTTTGCTGACCGAGCTTTTGTGCGATGCCCCCGATATTTATCTGAACCATCGCTGTCCTTTCTATTTGAGAATCATTTTTGTGTGGGCGGTTTTATGTGTGCCGTTATCGTAGGTCGTTTTTGTTGACGGGCGGAGCTGTTTTCCGTTTATCGTGCAGATATCGTTTTCTCCGAGCGGTGGGAGTTCTTTTTCTTCTCCGTTAAGTGTACACGAGCTTTTATCCTTGAAAAAGTACAGTGCATACTCATGGGTCATGACTTTTTCGGCTGAGGCTATTATTTTTTCACGCACCAATATTGAGGTGAGCTTATATTCGTTATACGCTGCCATGCCGTTTTCGTCGTCACCGATATAGCTTTTATATACGGCGGATGATGTCAGAAATTTCTCTGTCATATCACACCCACCTTGACAATATTCCCGATGAGAGCAGGATTGCGTAGGCTTTGGGGGCGATTTTTGTTCCGCAGAAGGTTTTGGCTGTATTTTCCGCATAGGTTACGCTGACATCTCCGGCTTTTTCGCTGACTATCTCATTATTTTGCTCTTTTTCGTATTCTCTCTGGAGCTGTACGGCATTTTCGAGGGAGGTCAGCTGTTTTTTGGTGAGGGTGGATTCATCCCTTGGATAGATAAATGCGAGGATAATATTTTTTGCGGTATCTTTTGTCATATATTCTCCTTTTGGTTTATCCGAGGTAGCGTACTGCGAGAGAGGGATAGATGGTTTTAAAGGCGTAAAGCACGTCCATGGAGAGAATATCTCTCTTATACTTCATATCGTAGCCACGGACAACTCTGAGTGATATACCGTTATATGTGGTAACGTAGGATTCAACGCCTGCCGGGGTCTGGAGAGGTCTTGTGATGAATGCGAATGCATCGGGATGGAACACAAGGTTTGCGGTATGGCTTCCGAGGACGGTTATTGATTCGTTGGTACGGATATAGGGCTTATCACTGAGCTTTACGGTGACGGAGTTTGAGGTGGTTTCGAGTATTTCCGTGATGAGGCAGTTCTTATTGCCTGCTATGAGGATATCGCCATTTGTGAGGTTTTCGTTCTCTGTACGGCTGAGCTTGAGTATGCCTGTACCGAGTGAATTTTCGATGAGTTTTACGGTTGAGGTGATATTGGACTGGTGCTGGCATACTGCCTGGGACATATAGTGGTTTACACCGAAAACCTGACCGATGGAGCCTGTTCTGAGTGCAGTTGTGGAGCCACACTTATCAGCGTTTACAACGGCAGGTATCTGCTTGAGCTTTGCGGCGGCTTCGGGACTCCAAACTGCACATCTCATTCCGGCGGGAACCTTATTGTTATCGAGGGCAAGAGAGGCATTTGCGAGGTCATCGAGACCTGAGGGTGTAGTTCCTGCTGTTCCTGCAAAGTAGGGGATATCCTTGTAAAGCTCAAGACCCTCCGTATTTATCTTTTCTGCGAGTGCTGCGGCTGCGGGTTCGATGAACATACGAACGACTGAGTCAAAATCACACGCAGATTCTATTGCTCCGACCTGCATATCCACTGTTGCGAGGTGGTCGAGCTTTACGTCTATTGTATTATTCTGCATGGATTCGGGTGTGGTGCCGACTGCTTCGTTAAACTCGTTTGCGGTGAGAATTACGGGACATCTTACGGAAACGGTATCGCCCTGTTTTGCGGTTGCTCCGCTTATGGATTCCTTATAGATAAGGTTCGGGAATACAAGGTTGTCGATAAGTCTGGGGAGTGCTTCACGTGCTATCTGCTTTACCGAAATATCAAATTTTGCCATTTTATGTTATCCTTTCGTTTTTAGAAAAATATTATCAGAGTTTTTTGAATTTTTTATAGAAGTCGTAGTCGTCCATTGAATCTGGGTCAGACTTGACTTCGGTGTGTGTCATACCGCTTGAAAATACGGTCTTTTTTTCTTTTTCAGGTTCCTTGAAGAGGTAGGGGGCATCGGTTTTGAGCTTTGTTAGCTGCTCATCTATGCCGTAAACCCCATCCTCATCCGAGGTAACACGGGTCATGTCTATCATTTTTTTGATTATGTCCGAGTTTTTGGCACCGGAATGCTCGATTTCTCTCTCAAGTGCGTGTTGGCAGCGTTCGTTGTGCAGCTTTTCTCCGTATTCTCCACGGACAAGTGCGGAGTCACCTATTTCTATGCCGTTTTCGCTTGCCTTGATGATTAACTCGTCATAGCTGAGTTTGCCGTTTCCGAAAAGCTCTGCGATTTTATCTTCGTTCATTAAAAAGCTCCTTTCAGCTGTTGTTTATTCCGCCAAGCCATTTTCTGCGAAATTCTTCCGTTGTCATTACTCCTGCCTGTACTTCGGTGAGGTCTGCGGCTCGTTTGGTGTCACTGTCCGAGAAGTACGAGTCGTCAAAGGTCATGCTTATTTTTGTGTCCGGTTGAACATCGAGGTGATACAGCTCCTTTGCACACCACAGAACGGCACGTGCGGCTGATATTACAAAATTACGTGCGTTTCTCTGGTGCTTTACGAGGTTCTGTCGCATATCCTGTCTCTCTCCCATATACTGCGTAGCGGTGAGCTTTGTTCGACCGTCCACATCGAAGGTATAGTGGTGTGTACCGAGTCCGCATCTGAACGAGAGATAATTCAACTGTGATTGTACGGCAAGGGCATTATCTGCACATCGCAGCTCTGGGTCATGCTCACTTATAAGTGGAGTGTCGGTTATATCTCCGTCTCCGAGTGTGACAAAAAGCTGTTGTGCTACGTCATCTGGGGTAAGTATATTGCCGTAGTCGTCACGCTGTATTAGAGAACGGCTCAGGAACACCTTTTTTCCACCGAGCTTTATGTCACGGCAGAAGTTGTTGAATGCAAGATCCACTCCCTTGAGGCAGTCTATTGCATCGGCGAACACGGACACGCCCATTCCCTGCGGAGTTATGTGGTTGTTTGCTATGTTCGGCTTGAGTATGAAGAAAAGCGGATACGGTGAATCTGTTTTTATGATTTCGGGAACGGTGGGGTCGGGATTTGGCTTTTTTACCATGTCTCCGTTTTCTTCGGCATAGAACTCATTTGTTATGACATATCGTCCGTTTTCGAGCCTGTGTGTTTCAACGTAAATGCATTCCTCGCCACGTATTGTTGATTCCGAGATGAACGCAGCTTCCGTTATTTTTCCGCCACGCACGCTTATCGGATGGATATGCTCCGCATCAACGTAGTCGAACGTCATGTGTGTATGCTCTCCTGCGGTTATATCTCCGTTTTTGTCAAGCTCAAGGTTCTCAAAGCGGAGTATTGCGGCGGCAGTTCCGAGTGCAAAGGCAGTTTCGGTGAGCTTGTTTGCTTCTCCGAAAAAGTCATTTTCTTCAAAAACTGTACGGACGAATTTTTCTCCCGATTCATCCTCGATATTGATTGATACCTCGTCATTGAATATCAGGGAAGCCCAGTCCTCACATACCTTTTTTGCCATATTCATGCGGTACATATCACGGCGGATGAGATCACCGTTTGTACCGTTTTCGTAGAATCTGTGGAAAGTATTGTCGCAGCCCTGCCACCAGCTTTTCCACAGCTTTATTGTGTCTGACATTGTTATCCTTTCTTTTTCAGTTTTGCATATACCTCTCGATTGCGTACTCGAATGCATCAAGAATGTCGATATCGCTTGTGAAATTGTCAAGCCGCTTATCGTCATCTCCCCATACGGCTGAGGAAAGTCCGTCACGGAGTCGGGTACAGTCAGGCGTGAGGTGTAGTTTTTCCTGTGCTATGAGCCGATTCACAAAGGAAATTCTGTCGAGTATCGGCTTTTTTGCACAGTCTGAGACTACGGCACACTCTCCGATACTACGCAAATGCTTTCGCAGTCCGTTTATCAGGTATTGTGCTTCGCAGTCTGCGAAAATGTAGCGTATCGGGGTTGATGGGTAGTTCTTGCGGAGACGTTTCAGAAACAGTTCCATTTCACGCTCTATTTTCGGTGGGTCTATGTCTCCTTTTCCTCCGTCTATTGCACATTCGTCAAGTGCGGTCAGCTCAAGTCCGTTGTTTCTGCGGAAGCCGACTGCGACAAATGTGGTTTTTGAACGATTGCCGCCGAAATCAACTCCTATATTGATGAAGTCGAGCAGGGCCGGCTGTGGTTTGTCGCATATGAAACGGTCGGGTGAGTCGGCAAAGGTGCGATATACGAGACCCTCGGCGGCACATCTTTCTCCGAGAATATCACGTCTGTACCATATGGTTGATTTATCGTATTGTGCGACTATCTCTTTCAGGCGTGCCTCCGATATGGTGGGATTATCGAATATCGTGAAGTGAGCGTAGTTGTAAAAATTATCACCCACCTCGCCCGACCGTACTTTTTCGGCGTATCTGTCAAGGTGGGTGACGTATATATGCGATTTCGGACTTGACGGGTTCAAATCCCAGAATATCCGTCGGTCACGTGCCGCAAGCTGTCTGTTCATAGCTTCCTCGATGAATATGGGTGAGTGAAGATTTATCTCCGTTGCTATCCACATTCCGTAAGAATTTCCTCGTATTCTTTTGTAGGAGTCCGAGTTTTTGCCGCCTGCGAATATGATTATCTTTTCTCCGCTTCGGCTATCTACCGACAATGCTTCATTTCCACGGTACTTGATGAAACGGCATCTCTTGCCGAATATATGCTCAAGCCCCAGTCCGTTGCAGTCGCCTATGTTAAGTTTTGCGTTGCCGAGAGTGGAGCCTGTTGCAAGATGGAATTTGTCGGGAGAGGTTTCAAGAAGTGTGGCGAATACGAATACATTGTCGATGGTTTTGCCTGCCCTTACCGCTCCTTCTGCGACGTTGACGGTGGAGGTATACGCCTGCTTCATGTATTTGCGGTGCTTTTCAGAAAAGAGGTAGCTGCTCACGTTTCGTCCTCTGCAAACAGCTCCTCACGCAGACTGTCGATTTCGATTTCAGCAGAGCTTTTTATGGTATCATCACCTGTTTTGCCGATATCCCTGCCGAAAATGTCGAAATACAGTCGTATTGCAGTCATGTTCCCCTCCTTTATCTCGTCAATAAGCGATCGCCACACAAGAGGAGAGGCGGCTTTCGCTATTTCACGGGAGAGGGGGAGGGCGGAGGTGAAGTAGGTTTGTTTTTCGCTGTCATTTTTTATAAGTCGGAGCAGTTCATACAGCCCGTCATCACGTCCGTCTTTATCAGAGGTGAGCGTATCAAGCACCGCTGAAATTACACGCTCGTCTATGATATGGTTATCTTTTTTCACAAACATTGTTCTCCTTTCCTTGCTTCAATTCTAACATAGGAGAGGGCGGTGGGTCATTCCGCGGAAGTTTACGCTTTGTCTCACGGTTTGTTCACATTTTGTTCAGGCGAAAAATGGTCAAAAACAGTCGTACAAGTGCGTAAAAACAAAAAAAGCCGTTTCGGACGACTGCTTTGGAGTGATTAATACTTATTGCAGTTCACAAAACGGCTATATTTGATTCACAATTATAAAGGCAAAAAATAGACGCCGGAGAGGAAAGTTCCGACGTCTGATTCAAAGCGTACCACAGCCAAGATTGGTAAATGCCGTGATACAGAAAACGGAAAATCCCGCACATTACTGTTATCAAGCACATAACACGTACGTGCGGGAAGAGGAAGGTAAGACTATGCTAATATTATACTCTATTATTGGTAAGGTGTCAAGGGTATATGGAGAAAAACTGGAAGAAATTTCAGATTATTGACAGAAAGTTCACATTTTTTCGGCTCTTATGGTCATCTCTGTACGCTGGAGATCGGTGCCTCTCAGTTCTATAAGATAGTCGAGATGTATCTCACCGCCGTCCTCATATGTAAGGGCTGTATCGACTTTTTTTGCGTATGCAGCGGCTTCGAACGGCATTATCGGGGTCTTGTAGACTGATATGTGTCTTTTACCTTTTTCAAGCACGAGAGTGTTCATGATACCGCCTGAACGATGGATTGTTACCATTTCGGGCTTTCCTGTATCAAATATTATCTCTGCGTTGCATGATGGGCTTTCTTCGTAGGATATGGTTATAACTCCGCATTCGCATTTCATTCCGGCAGTCGTACAGAAGGTGAAGATTCCGTCCTCTTCCTCCTCTTCTTCTTCATCGGCTTCGGGAAATTCGTCTATTGCGTCTTCGAGGATATCTTCAAGCTCCTCTTCAAATTGTTCGAATGCATCACTTTCGGGGAAAAGGCTTATTTCTGCCTGACCCATCGGGGGAACAACTCCGCTCATATCGGGGAGTATGTGTCTGGAGGTCAGTGTAAGTCGTACCGGCACCTCTCCCTTTGACGCATATTCAAGTCTCGACATGAGGTCTGCCGAGTACATTTCGTTGTTATCCATGTGTCACTCCTTTGTGGATGTCAGTTTTTTTCTTATTCTTGGGAATACTACGAGGCAGGCGGGAATGAGCAGGAGACAAGCTGCAATCCATGCCATGGGGTTAGCGTAACATATCGCAGTGAAGCCGAAAATATCGACCGCTACGAGTGCTACAAGTGAACGTGCTATCATTTCAAATATACCTGCGAACATGGCAGTAAAGCCGTATCCGAGTCCCTGGAGGGCATATCTGAATACGTTAAGGGTTGCAAGTGCAAGATAGAACGAACAGTTTGTTTTAAGGAATACCCTTATTATTTCAAGCAGGGTATCGAGGTTTTCTTCTGTCTTGTCAATAAATATAAGGGAAATGGTGTCTCCGAGGAAGCAGCCGATAAGTCCCATTACAACGGAATATGCCGCCGCAAGTCCTAACGCCGTTAACACGCCCTTTTTGATTCTGTCGTAGTTTTTTGCACCTATGTTCTGACCGCACCAGGTGGAAACAGTTACGCCTATGGTGTCGTAGAACAGAATGAGAATGGCCTGTACCTTATATGCCGCAGAAACCGCAGCAACAGTGGTTGTGCCGAAGCCGTTTACCGCTTTCTGAATGAGAATGGAGCCTATTGCGGTTATGGAAAACTGAAGTGCCATAGGTAATCCCGATGCAAGGAGCTTTGCTGAGACAACGGTATCGAGCTTTCGTTCGGCTTTTGAGGTGTTCTTTACAGAGAAAATAGGATAACTCTTTACTATATAGATAAAGCAGGCAACTGCGGAGCATATCTGTGAGATTATTGTTGCAGAGGCAGCACCGAGTACTCCGAGGTTGAAAACTCTTATGAATAGAAGGTCGAGGACGACATTTGTGAGAGAGGCTGCGACAAGTATCACGAGAGGAGCTTTACTGTTGCCCATGGAACGCATAAGTCCTGCCATGACGTTGTATGCCATAGTTGCCGGTATGCCTAGGAAAATGACTCTCAGATAGATTAGGGAGTCGTTGATTATGTCGGATGGGAAATCCATAAGTATGAGTGTCTGACGGAGAAGCAGGGTGGTTACGGCTGCAAGAATCACGGATAGGGCAGCGGATATATATATCATATTCCAGACAATCCGTTTCATAAGTGATTCGTTGCCTGCGCCGAATGCCTGCGACAGCGGTATACAGAAGCCGGCGGAGGCTCCGTTTACAAATCCGAGTACCAGGAATGTAAGCGAACCTGTTGCACCTACTGCTGCAAGGGCGGTTGTGCCTACGTAGTGTCCGACGACTGCGGCATCAACTGCGTTATAGAACTGCTGCATGATATTTCCGAGAAGTATCGGCAGACAGAATCTTATCATTAATGAAAGTATCGGACCTTTGGATAAATCGAGTGTTGTGCTGCTTTGCTTATTCATATTGTTATCCTCATTAAGGTGAAGGGCTTGGTAAAACAGCGAACTGTTTAGAGCTTAACTTCGTGGAGAGTGGGGTAGGGTATCCACTTGAGTCCGTATTTTTCTATCATATCCTGTGCTTTTACAAAGGAATCGTGGTCTGCAACGACTTCGGGACCGTGTGCGTCTGCTCCTGTGCATACCTCAGCACCGATTTCGCCGCAGAGTCGGAAGAATCTGTCGTGGGGATATGCTCGATTGCCTCTGATGCCGAGGAGGTTGATTTCAAGCGGAATGTGTATTTCCTTGCAATGCTCGATGAGGCGGGAGTAGTGCTTGTCAAAAACAGCTTCACTACCGTTGTAGTTGAGAAGGTCGGGGTGTGCAAGGTAGGTGAACACTCCTGTGTCAAGACCCTCGCATACCTGGTCAACGTACTGCTTGAGATAGCCTTCATCATCGGTGGTAATGCCTGAATACTTGTCTGTCATTTCATTTTCGATAAAATGCTGACCCATTATGAGGTAATCTACGGGACGACTTGTGATGAGCTTCAGAAACTCGCCGAAAAATTCGGGATAATATTCAGCCTCATAGCCGATTTTAATTTCGATTTTGTCCTTGTATTCCTCACGGAGTGCAAGAAGCGTGTCAACATAATCGTCGTGAGCCTCACGTTTCATACGGAAGCCTGAATAATAGCCATCCTTGAAAACATACGGAGCATGGTCGGAAAATCCGAGAGTAGTGAAGCCTGCTGCTATCGCATTTTCGATGTATTCACGTTCAGCACCTTTTGCATGACCGCATCGAGGTGTATGTGTGTGGAGACTGACTGTAAATTTCTTATCCATGATAATAATCTTCCTTATATATACGTGCATTTTTTGTCGTGGCATGCGGCAGAAGCACGGGTAATGTAGTTCAATAAAGGATTTTATCACATTCACCTGGAAGTTACAATAGTCTTATCGGAAATAATTCATTTAATTTACCGTGATGTACTGTGCAATCTTTTGAATAAGCAGAAAACAATGATGATATGGTATTGACAATTGAGCACACTTGTGCTATAATCTTGATTATCACAAACAGTTGTTCTTTTTTTCGGGAAATAATCAACCGGAGGAAGATATGAAAATAAATAATATTAAAACGAAATGTGCGGAATGCGGTGAGGTGATCTGCGGTCTGTCATTTCATTTTCGATAAAATGCTGACCCATTATGAGGTAATCTACGGGACGACTTGTGATGAGCTTCAGAAACTCGCCGAAAAATTCGGGATAATATTCAGCCTCATAGCCGATTTTAATTTCGATTTTGTCCTTGTATTCCTCACGGAGTGCAAGAAGCGTGTCAACATAATCGTCGTGAGCCTCACGTTTCATACGGAAGCCTGAATAATAGCCATCCTTGAAAACATACGGAGCATGGTCGGAAAATCCGAGAGTAGTGAAGCCTGCTGCTATCGCATTTTCGATGTATTCACGTTCAGCACCTTTTGCATGACCGCATCGAGGTGTATGTGTGTGGAGACTGACTGTAAATTTCTTATCCATGATAATAATCTTCCTTATATATACGTGCATTTTTTGTCGTGGCATGCGGCAGAAGCACGGGTAATGTAGTTCAATAAAGGATTTTATCACATTCACCTGGAAGTTACAATAGTCTTATCGGAAATAATTCATTTAATTTACCGTGATGTACTGTGCAATCTTTTGAATAAGCAGAAAACAATGATGATATGGTATTGACAATTGAGCACACTTGTGCTATAATCTTGATTATCACAAACAGTTGTTCTTTTTTTCGGGAAATAATCAACCGGAGGAAGATATGAAAATAAATAATATTAAAACGAAATGTGCGGAATGCGGTGAGGTGATCTGCGGAGGAGAGGATTGCTATCGTATTCTCGGTAAAATAGTGTGTGTGACGTGCGTTAAGTATGCCCGTGTCGTGTTCTGTGGAGACAGCGAACGGCTCGATGACGCATATGAGGATTACTTCAATAATATATACGGAAAGACAGTGACGGGAGGATGTTCGGATGAGAAAAGATAACAGACGTGTTCGTGCGGAAAAGCTGCTTAGAAACCTGAACCAATACAGGACGTATGCCGATTACTATGAAGCACTCGAAAAGAACGATTCACTTCCTCCCAGAAAGTCTCAGGTGGTAAAGTTCCGTGCCGTACATTACCGTGAGGTGGTAAAGGCATTGGATGCGGCTCTCGGGGATATGTCAAAGCTGGAGAGGGAAGTAGTGACGTTGCTTTACATAATGCCCGACAATTGTGTGGATGATGTGTGTGATATTGTGGCGGCAGAGAGAAGTACAGTGTATAGATATCGTGCTTCAGCCCTAGATAAGATAGCGGAATTGATGCTTTAAGGATGATTTTTGACAAAATGAGCGGTTTTGCGAAAAAACATGAAAAAAAGCGAAAAAACTCAAAAAAAGGTATTGACAAGAGGT
>CAYTLG010000024.1:0-14885 GCA_964438725.1 uncultured Ruminococcus sp.
CTGAGGGTCCTCTCACAAAGATGCTTCTCCCCGTAGTTGCACTTGACGATGTTGTGGGACTTATCGTTTTCGCAATCTCATTCGGTATAGCAAAGGCTCTCGAACAGGGCAACATCGACGTTATCTCCGTTCTTGTAAATCCCCTTATCGAGGTTGTGGTTTCTCTCACTCTCGGTGCATTGACCGGACTTCTCTTCCACTTTACAGAGCAGTTCTTCCATTCACGCAGCAAGAGAATGAGCATCTCCGTTACATATGTATTCCTTTCCGTTGCACTTTCCATGCTTGAGTTCCATATAGGTGCGGTAACTATCAGCTTCTCTTCACTTCTCGTTTGCATGATGATGGGTACTGTGTTCTGCAACCTCTGCGACTTCTCAGAAGAGCTTATGGATCGTATGGATCGCTGGACAGGTCCCGTAATGGTACTGTTCTTCGTTATCAGCGGTTCCGGACTTGAGTTCAAGGTATTCTCCGACTGGGCTGTTATTCTTGCCGGTGTCGTATACATTGCCGCACGTTCTCTCGGCAAGATATACGGTGCAAAGATTTCCGCAAAGATGACAAACTGTGCTCCTACTATTCAGAAGTACCTCGGTGTTACACTTCTTCCGCAGGCAGGCGTATCACTCGGTATGTCGCTCACTGCAATGTCACTCGGTGAAAGTGGACTTATCATAAGAAACATTGCCCTTTTCGCAGTTCTTATTTATGAGCTTGTTGGTCCTCTCTTCACAAAGATTGCACTCGACAAGGCAGGCGAAATCTCCGCAAAGCCCATCACACCTCGTGAACAGGCAAAGCTCGATGCAAAAGCCGCTAAATAAATCAAATACATACAAAAAAGCTGTCCATCTATCAAGGTGAACAGCTTTTGTTTTGTTTATTTTACTTTATCATGGATTCAAGTGTAGCTTCTGCACTTGCGAGAGCTTCTGCAACCTTGGAAACATCCTTACCGCCTGATGTAGCACTGTCAGGTCTACCGCCGCCCTTACCGCCTGTTACAGCAGAAACGGCACCGAGAAGTTTACCTGCGTGAGCACCGGCCTTTACAGCATCCTTACCTGCCGCACCGACAAAGTTGAGCTTTTCTCCGTCATGTACAGCGAATACTGCAACCATATCGGAATACTTATCCTTAATGGAGTCGCAGAGTGCTCTTGCGGAGTCGATACCGCTGTCTCCGAGGTCGGAGGTGATGAGACGAACTGTTTTTACTGCCTTAGCTTCGGAAATGAGTGTATCGAGCTTCATTACAGCAATCTTGCGGTTAAGCTCGTCTATTTCCTTCTTCTGAGCGGATATCTCATTCTGGAGTGCAACTGCTCTCTGAGGCATATCAGCTACATTGTTAGCCTTAAGAGACTTTGCGGTTTCAGCGATGAGCTTGTCGTTTTCTTCGATGAGCTTAATTACACCGATACCTGTTACAGCTTCGATACGTCTTACACCGGCAGCAACTGAGGATTCGGAAACGATTTTGAAGATACCGATATTGGAGGTGTTTGCACAGTGAGTACCACCGCAAAGTTCGGTCGAGAAGTCACCCATTCTTACCATACGAACGACCTTACCGTACTTTTCACCGAACAGAGCCATAGCACCCTCTTTACGTGCGGTTTCAATGTCGGTTTCCTTGGTAACAATTTCGTTTGCTGCAAGGATGTGTGCATTTACGAGAGCTTCAACCTTCTTAAGTTCCTCTGTTGTGAGTGCGGAGAAGTGTGTGAAGTCGAAACGGCATCTTTCGTTATCAACATAAGAACCTGCCTGCTCAACGTGGTCACCGAGAACACTTCTGAGTGCAGCCTGGAGGAGGTGGCAAGCGGAGTGGTTTCTTCTGATATCGTCACGTCTTGCGTCCTCGATATCAGCAGTTACCTTGTCTCCTACGTTGAACACACCGCTTACTACTGTACAGAGGTGAACATAAACTCCGTCGGTCTTTTTGGTGTCGTATACATGGAGAACGCCGTTATTTGTATAGATATTACCACTGTCGCCAACCTGACCGCCACCCTCTCCATAGAAAGGAGTTCTGTCAAGCACGATTTCGCATTCGCCATCGGAAACGGACTGAACGCTTTCGTCATCTGCAAGGATAGCGATAATTTCAGCCTCTGTTCTATAATCAGTATATCCTGTAAATTCTGTCTTGGGAAGCTCTGCGATGAGGTTCTTGGAAGCATCACTCCAGCCGGAGATATTTTCTCTTGCTTCTCTTGCACGCTTCTTCTGCTCTGTCATGAGCTTTGTAAAGGTTTCCTCGTCGATTCTGAGGTGGCTTTCCTCAGCGATTTCCTTTGTGAGGTCGAGCGGGAATCCGAATGTATCGTAGAGCTTGAATGCGTCCTCACCGGAGATAACGTCTGCACCTTCTTTTACAGTGCTTCTTACGAGGTCGGAAAGGATAGCAAGACCTGCGTCGATAGTAGCGTTGAAGCGATCTTCTTCGTTTGCGAGAACCTTCTTGATGTACGCTTCCTTTTCGCCGAGTTCGGGATAGCCTGCTACGTTTTCACGGATAACAACGTCACATACCTCTGTAAGGAATTCACGTCCGATACCGAGGAGCTTACCGTTTCTTGCTGCACGTCTGATAATTCTGCGGAGAACGTAACCTCTGCCTTCGTTTGACGGAATGATACCGTCACTAATCATGAAGGTAGCACCTCTTACGTGGTCGGTGATGATACGGATGGAAATATCGTCTTTATCGTTCTCACCGTAAGCCTTACCGGAGATTTCAACAACCTTATCGAGAATCTTTCTTACGCCGTCAACCTCAAACATATTGTCAACGCCCTGCATTACGCAAGCAAGTCTTTCAAGACCCATACCTGTGTCGATGTTCTTATGTTCAAGCTCAGTATATGTGCCGTCACCCATGTTGTTGTACTGTGAGAATACGTTGTTCCAGATTTCCATGAATCTGTCGCAGTCACAACCGGGCTTGCAATCGGGCTTACCGCAGCCGTACTTTATACCACGGTCAAAGTAAATTTCGGAGCAAGGACCGCAGGGACCTGTACCATGTTCCCAGAAGTTGTCAGCCTTACCGAGGGGGATAATTCTTTCAGCAGGAACTCCGATTTTCTTGTTCCAGATTTCAAATGCTTCTTCGTCACCTTCGTAAATGGAGGGATAGAGAAGCTCTGCGGGGATTTCGAGAACATCGGTGAGGAATTCCCATGCCCATGCTATTGCCTGTTCCTTGAAATAGTCGCCGAACGAGAAGTTACCGAGCATTTCAAAGAATGTGCCGTGACGTGCGGTATGTCCAACTCTTTCAAGGTCGGGTGTACGGATGCACTTCTGGCAGGTGGTAACACGATTTCTCGGAGGTTCAACTTCACCTGTAAAGAACTTCTTCATCGGTGCCATACCGGAGTTGATGAGAAGAAGGGATTTATCGTTAATAGGAACGAGGGGATATGAGGGAAGTCTCAGGTGTCCCTTTGATTCAAAGAACGAGAGATATTTTTCGCGTAGGTCGTTTACACTGGTCCACTGCATATATATAATTCTCCTTAGATAGATTATTGGTAGGTTATCATAATAATTAATTATATCACCACATACCCCGTAATGTCAACGGATTGAGAAAAATTCGCCGTATAAAACAAATATCCTACCTTATTTTTATATAAGGCAGGATATTTTTATTTGATTATTTACTGTTATTCAAGCTCATTGACTTTATTAATACGCTTATCAAGTATCTTCTGTGTAGCCTTTCCCTTACTCTTTACCAATGTAGCAAAACCTGCTGAGGACGGGTCTGTTGCGTCACTTATTGTTGCAAGGAAGATACCGCCGAGTCCGTTTGAATATGCAAGAGCAAATCCGTTGTCAAAGTTATCATGGATTATATCAAGCATCTGAGCGGAGGACTGGTCACGGGAATATTTAACCTTGAGTGATGATTCGTAGTATGTCGGAAGAACCTGTGTGTATGTCTCACGGCAGAGAACTTCAACTACTGTGCTTATAAAACCAAGACGGTCAACTGCGACACTGCTGGGAATGAAGCCAAGCTCTGCTGTATCATGAGTGGAGGTTACATAACCATCGGAGTTTTCGTCAAGCATAGGATACGGAAGAACCGCAAATTCTATGTCTGTATCACGGAAGTTTGCGTTTTCAAGAGAACCGAGTCTCTGATATCCAAGGAAAAGTGAACGTCCTTCAAAGAATACGTTTTCAGTTTTAACTTCGTCACCGCTGAACATACCCATACTGGAAGCATCATTGTTAAAGATGGTTGCCAGTTTTTCAACGAGAAGGAGAGAACGCTCGTTGTTTACGATTATCTCAGGAGTTCCATCCTCTTTACGTTCGATAAATCCGGGGTCAGCTGATACTATCCACGGGATACTTCCGCCCCAACGCTCGAATACTGTAAATCCGAACTGGTCTGCATCGTCCTTCTTGCTGTCACCGTTGAGATCTATGTACGCACCCTCAACAAGGTTTGTCATGTAGTCCATTGTCCATTCATTATTGAGAACCGCCGCATAAACGTCCTCGGGGTCTCCATAAAGGTCACCGTACATATCCTTGTTCATGATAAGACAGTGTGAGCAACGGAGCATATCAATAAAGAAGTCACCTGCAAGGATATAACGCTTACCCGAAACCATCTCAAGGTCACTCATAAAGTCATTATACCACCACGGATTATCAAAATCAAAGTTTGCTGCCTTATTTACGTTATGGAAAAGTCCGTCGGGTACAAGGGGAGCAAGACCGTAGATATCGTTTACGATAAGGTCATATCCGCTGTCACCTGCTAAAATAAGAGTCTTGATATGGTTTGCTACCAGGTCATAGGAGTAATTTGCCTGTGCAAACTGAATATCGACGTTGAGCATTTCCATAACATCGAGGTTTCTCTGATATGCCGCATCAGGTGCAAGGTCACCGGTAACTTCTTCGGGACCTTCGATAAGGATATTCGATGAAGTAAGCGTGCCTCTCTGGTCAACGGAAGTATAGACAGTGAGAGTTTCACCATTCAGGTTAGTGTCGACAAACGGGTCAACATAACCATCGTAATAGGGATTCTCAGTTTCTTCTTCGGTATCCTCTTCGGGTGCAGCTGTTGCTCTTGAAGATCCTCCAATAGTTTCGGTGCCATCTGCATTGTTGTCCTTGCTTTCTGCACAGGCGGTAACGCTCGACGCCAGCATTAATAAAGCAAGCAGAAGTGATAATTTTTTGTTCATTATTTTCCCTCCTATTTGTGAATTTAAACACGAACATTTAATTAGCTAAAACCATTTTACACTGTCAACTCCGCTTTGTCAATATTTTTTCAAATATTTTTAATCATTTTTTCAAAGAATCAAAAATATCACCGAAACGTATTGGAAAGTAGCTGAATTTGTGATATAATATATAATGGCTAAGATTTTGAAACGAATTACACTCTGTGAGGTGAATATATATGCTCAGAACCAAAATCGTATGTACGCTCGGCCCCGCTTCAAACTCTCCCGAAATGATTGAGAAAATGATGCTTACCGGCATGAACGTAGCAAGACTCAACTTCTCGCACGGCACACACGAGGAGCATAAAAAGGTAATCGAGATACTCAAGGAAACAAGAGACCGACTCGGTATTCCGTGTGCTATCATGCTCGACACAAAGGGACCCGAAATACGTCTCGGCAAGTTCGAGGGTGGACGTGCGGAGCTTGAAACCGGCTCTACCTTCACTCTTGTAACAGACGATATCCTCGGAAACTCAGAAAGAGTAACGATATCCTATGCCGACTTACCGAAACAGCTCAGTGCAGGATGTCGTATACTTCTCAATGACGGTGCGATCGAGCTTGTTGTATCAGGCTGTGATGAAAAGAACATAACCTGTACCGTAGTTGCAGGTGGTACAATTAAGGACGGAAAGGGCGTAAACATCCCCAGTGTCCACCTCGATATGCCTCACCTTTCCGAAAGAGACAAGTCCGACCTTCTCTTCGGTATCGAAAACGGTATAGATTTCATTGCTGCTTCTTTCATGAGAACAGGCGATGACGTTATCGGAATGAGAAAATTCGTTGACTACCACGGCGGTCACGATATTCGTATCATCTCCAAGATAGAAAACCTTGAGGGTATCGAAAACTTCGACGAAATTCTCAAGTACTCCGATGGTATCATGGTAGCAAGAGGTGACATGGGAGTTGAAGTGGACTTTGAGAGACTCCCCGGACTCCAGAAGAAATTCATCAAAAAGTGCTATCAGGCAGGCAAGATGGTAATCACCGCAACTCAGATGCTTGAATCCATGATTGAAAACCCCACACCTACCAGAGCGGAAATTTCAGACGTAGCCAACGCAGTATTCGACGGAACAAGTGCTGTAATGCTCTCAGGCGAAACTGCCGCAGGAAAATACCCTCTCCGTGCGGTAAAGGCTATGGCAAGAATAGCGGAACAGGCTGAAAACGATGCATTCGCAGATGATGCTTACGGTTCAATGTCGTACGATATAGACTACACCGACATCACTAACGCAATGTGTGACGCTGCCTGCACAACCGCTGCCGATATAAACGCAAAAGCTATCGTTACACTTACTACTACGGGTAAGAGTGCAAGAAGAATGTCAAAG
This sequence comes from uncultured Ruminococcus sp., assembly GCA_964438725.1. Classification (GTDB taxonomy): domain Bacteria; phylum Bacillota; class Clostridia; order Oscillospirales; family CAG-272; genus UMGS1696. The sequence goes on from CAYTLG010000024.1 coordinate 6,623, forward strand.
TTCCGTCCTCTCCAGCCCATCGTAGCAGCTACTCCCGAACCCAAAACTTTCCATCAGCTTGCACTTTCATGGGGTGTATATCCCGTGCTTTCTCTCAAGCAGGACACAATGGAAAAGCTCTTCCGTCATGCCATAGACTGTGCAAAGGCAATTGATCTTGTTACAGAGGGTGACCTTGTTGTAATCTGTGCAGGTGTACCCGTTCTTACCCCCGGAAACACCAACATCATCAAGGTTGAACAGATAACAAAGCATTCATAAAACATCATAAAATACAAAAGAACCGATAAATGACTTAAAAAATCATCTTCGGTTCTTTTTTTATTCAGTTGAGGTAGCAGAATCCGTTGTGCGGTACTTCAAGCTCAACAATTCCGTTTATATCAAGCTCTTTTTCGCATACAACGTCTCCCATGCAGTTTCTGACGGTGCATTTTCTGTGTACACTATCGCCGTTGTTCTTGACGTACACGTACTTTTCGCCTGACGCATTCACTATTACACATTCCTTTGCTTCGGTCGGCATGGTAAGCATTGTGTCCGCATACATCGCAGCTATAATTGTTCCGTCTTTTTCAGCAGTGACCTTGGTATAGTTGGCTTCGGGAGCATACGGTCTGAGCTTTCCTCCGAGGAGAACATCACGATATTTATTCATGAAATCCATGTAGCACTTCAGCATTCTCGTGTGTTCAGGCGAAAGTCTGTCGTACATTACCGAAATCTGCGGTGTACAGAACAGGCAGGCTGAAAGCTGATCTGCCGCACCTTCGGGAGAAGCATCATAGTCCCACATGAGCATATCGGAATGAATCGCCGTTGTTTCATGTCTTGTGGGGTCGCCTGTAAGAAGTCGCAAGTCGATACTGCTTGTACGGTTTACGAGAGAGGCACCTGCACAGTCACCGACACGGAGTATATTGCCGTACTTCTGCATTATAGGACCTATGTAAGACTGACGGAACTCAATCATTATCTCAGGCTTGAGTTTTTTCAGCTCTGTTGTTATCTCACAAAGGAGTTTTTCAACGGCAGCTTCAAGTGAGGGGCAGTCCATTGAATCGTAATCGACAGAGGAATCAGCAGACAGAGAGAAGCTGTCAATGAAATCGAGCTTCAGACCATCGAGATCCCAGTCACGCACTGCGTTAACATATGTTTCAACGAGCCATTCACGAACATCGGCATAACGGGGGTCAAGCACCATTACCTTACGGCTTCCATCAGTCGCACGCAGGAATCTATCCTTGAATCGCTCAAAATTCTTTGCATATGCTCCGACATACGGAACCGAGAACCAAAGAATACACTTCATTCCCAACTCATGCAGTCTATCCATAAAGCGACGCATATCGGGGAATTTTGTCGGTGTCGGCTCCCAGTCTCCACAGTAGGTGTACCCGCTTACTATTTCATCGCACTGCCAGCCATCGTCAAGGATAACGGTATCCATTCCGAGAGCCTTTGCCATACGACATTGTTCAAGCACGCTTTCCTCTGTGATATTCTTCTGGAAGCTGTACCATGATGAGAACATTGTCCGTTTTACGTCATTCGGAACATGAGCTGCGGGATATCCAACATCATTCCACCACTGACGAACATCGTAAAGTGCTTCGTAATACGGCTTGTGAGTTTCGTCTATACGCAAAACGGTTTCATAATGAGAGAGCATATCGACACGGTTTGTGAACAGCTCAATAGTGCATTTTATCTTGCCGTTTCTCTCCTCCATACCGCCTGTGAATCTTGTCGGAACTGCCGCATCGGAAATTGCGAATGTACAACGGTTTTCTCCGTTTTTTGCAATCAGAGCAAACACCGGTGCTCCCGAAGCGGAACGTGAATGTGAATCAACGGGTCTCCACGACGGCATAAGTTCACGACGGAAGCCACAGTTAGAATGCCATGTTGAGAATATATCGTCAAACTCAGTGAACCACCACAGCTTTATTCTTTCGGGGAATCTTTTTTCGGGATAATCAACAGTAATACGGTAATATTTCGCATCATCGGTCGTCTCAAGCGGAGTTACGGCAACAGCTGCGACGTTACTGCTGTCCTCCCACTCAAATACTGTTTCGGTCAGTTTCATTCTATCGAACCTCGCTTATTGAATTTATGCGTTTTTCTTCGCAGTATTTGCAGACTTTCCGTTAATGCTGAAATCACGTATTGTGATATCGGTAGAGTTGTTTGAACCACCGCAGCCTGTCCAGAAGCCTACGTACACATTATAGGACGCAAGTTCGGGATTGTCAATAGCTCCGTTCGGGAATTCAGTCCATTCTCCGTCCTTTTTGAAGTAGCCGACAAAGCTGTTACCCGACTTCACGAGCTTTACCTCGGTATAGTCTGTCGGATTCGGGTCTGCCGTATAGCGTTCGATGTTATGGTTTCCGCACATCATGGCAACATGGTTATGCTGTGTCTCGCTCTCACTTCTGAAAGAGGTATGGTATCTTTTACCTATTGAAACAAACTTTGTCATGTCCTCGCTGAACACGCCTATGAATCCGCCCTGCCAGTTTGCGTTGAGGTCACCCTTTATGCTTGCCGCTATTTCAAAGTCACCCTCGACCTTCATTGCAAACACGTCTGCATCAATGATACCGTTCTTTGCGGTAACGGTAACTTCGTTTTCACCCTTGATAATGAACTTGGAATCGCTGTTTTTTACAGTCCAGTTCTCGTCAAGCACGAACTTCGGAGGAAGAACCGTCACGTTTATCTCAGCTTTCTTCGTTTCATCATACAGTGAGGAAGCGATAACTGTTGTTTTTCCTGCCGAAAGTCCCTTGATATATGCTCCCTTTGCCGTAAACTCAACGGAAGCTACATCGGGGTCTGCCACTGTCCAAATAACGCCCGCACTTGTTGTGTTTACGGGGTCATATGCCACTTTTACGGGAGCGGTATAGTATGTTTCAACAGTTACATCTGTCACGTCTGCTGTAATGGAGTTGAGGTCGCTGGCACCGGACTGAATAAACTTAATAACATATCCACCACCACGCTGTACATCAACGGAAATATCCGTATCGGCGGTTACGTTGTTTATAACGTGCATTTCAAGAGCCTGACGTTCGCCCGCTTTTTCGGAATATACGATTGCTGTGTAGGTTTTGTCGTTGTCAAGGAACGCAGGCTTATAGCAGAATGTGTGTGCATCTACACTGATACCGCCGACGAACCATGCGTTTCCTGCTTTTCTTGCAAGGTTTACTCTAATTCCGACCTCTGCATCTACAACGTAAAGGTCATCCCAGCTTTCGGGGAAATTAGCGTAAAGATTTATCGCTGCGGGAACACTGTAATATTCCTCGGGCTTACTTCCCATTGAATGGATTCCGTTTTCGATAAGTACAGAAAGTGCTATCTGGAAGCCCATAGAGGTTTTACCTGTATCTCGTGAATAAAGCTGCTCGGTAACATCCGCTGTACCTACGGCAGAACGCAGGAACGGTATGAGTGTGTACTGTTCACAGGTGATACCTCCCTGCTCCTGACCACGTATAGCCTCTCTTGCGATTGCATTCGGCCATGTGCGAATCTCGCCTGACGGAGGATTTGAGCCATGTGCATTTACAAGGAGCTTGTATTCTGCCGCATCACGATAGATATCGTCGTAAAGCTGCATCATTTCCTGAGAATCGTTGAAGAAGAAGTCAACCTTGATACCGACTATTCCGGCCTCAGACCATTCCTTGAAGCGTGCAAGTCTTTCTTCCTTTACAGCAACGTCCGTCTTGTTTACCCATGCCAAGAGCTTTACACCCTTTTTGTCCGCATGAGCCTTTACATCCTCGAACCACGGCCACATTCCTTCATAGCGGATACCGGGCTTTGTTCTGCATTCGGGCTGCCAGCGTTCGTCAAGGATATAGTATTTCCAACCCATATCCGCTGCAAGGTCTATAAATTTCTTATGTATATTCGGGTCTTCCTGTCCGCCGTAATAGCTTACCCATGACCAGCTTGAAAGTCCGGGTTCTACCCATTTTTCAAATTCATATGACGGGTCGGGAGCAGGACTGAGGTTTTCAACCATGTTGTTCTGTAAAATATCGGCAGAAGTACCCATTACGATAAATCTCCACGGTGAGAGGAACGGTACCTCTGTCTGAACCGCACTTGTCTGAACAAGGTCGAATATCATCTGCATCACATTTCCGTTTTCGAGTCGGAGAAGTGAGCCTGTGTAGTTTCCGTGACGGTCAGCCTCCATTATAAGACCGTATTTTCCGTCCTTTTCAAAAAGCATGGGAAGTGAGGGCTGTATTTCGTCCTCTGTCTCTCCTATGCGTCCTCTGAGGTAGTTGTCCTCGTACATGAAATCACGACCGTTACGGGGCATATACCAGATATTGGAATCGTTCGGCAGACGGAAGTTTGTTATTTCCGCATTCGGCTCAACTGTCATTTTCTGCTTTTCGTCGGTAACGATTGCATATCTGAACGCTACACCGTTATCATACGCACGAACGATGAGGTCGAATTTTACGCCGTTTTTCGCAAAGGATATTGTTTTTTCGTTACAGTTGTTTCTGTATACTTTTCTCTTACCTGAGAGCATGGGGTATGTCTCGTCTATGGCAGAGTCGGACTCGGATACAAATTCAAGTCCCTCGGTAAAGTCACCTACGCTGGTAACGATACCCATAGCAGAGTTTTCTATAAGCTTTATACCGTCCTGTTCCGCAAAGTAATTCAGCCCTCCGATTTCGGACAGGCTGACAGTTACTGCGGTGTTAGCGGACGGAGAAGTGACAACAAATCTCTTTTCCATAATTAACACCTTTATTATGTTTTATCTATTTGCAAGGATCTCGTCGATTTCCTTGAGTTCTTCTTCGGAAAGGTTCATGTTATCAAGAGCCTTTACGTTTTCAACGATCTGTTCGGGTTTGGAGGCACCGATAAGAGCAGAGGTAACAACAGGGTTACGGAGAGCCCATACAAGTGCAAGCTGTGCAAGTGTCTGACCTCTTCTTTCAGCAACAGCATTGAGGGCACGTACTGTCTTCATGAGGTTTTCGTTGATGTCGGAAGCACGGAGGAATCTTGGGTCGTGGATAGCACGGGAATCTTCGGGAATACCGTTGAGGTAACGTCCTGTGAGTCTGCCGCCTGCGAGAGGTCCGAATGCGATGATACCTACTCCCTCTTCGTCGAGAACATCGGTAAGTCCATGCTCTATGCTGCGGTTGAACATATTGTAGTTCGGCTGATGGATGAGCATATGCATACCCATATCCTTCATGCAGTCGATAGCACGCTTTGCCTGTTCGGGGTTGTAGTTGGAAATACCCGCATAAAGTGCCTTACCGCTCTTTACGATGTCGTACAAAGCACCCATTGTTTCTTCGATGGGAGTTCCGTCATCGGGTCTGTGATGGTAGAAAATGTCAACATAGTCTACGTTCATTCTCTTAAGAGACTGATCAATACTTGCGATGAGGTACTTTCTGGAACCGTCGTTTCCGTAGGGACCCTTCCACATATCATAGCCGGCCTTTGTAGAGATAACAAGCTCATCACGGAACTTATGCCAGTCACGTCTCATATGTTCGCCGAAGTTTCTTTCAGCTTCACCGTAAGGCGGGCCATAGTTGTTTGCAAGGTCAAAATGTGTAATTCCGTTATCAAATGCTGTGCGGAGTATCTTCTGCTGTGTTCCGAAGGGAGTGATATCTCCGAAATTGTGCCAAAGTCCGAGAGAAATTGCAGGGAGTTTAAGACCGCTCTTACCACATCTGCGGTACGGTATCTTGCTGTAACGGTCGTCTGCGGGATTGTAGGGCATATACTGTTCGTAGCTCATTTCAGTTCTCCTTTTTGTGTTAATTTCATAACCTTTGATTGAATTTTATCATACACCGCAATACAAGTCAAGTATCAATAATTCATCCGGAGTACGGTTTAGCTGTTTTTGTCAGAATCAGGGAAAAATAATAGTTGATTCGGACATCCCAGTACATGGAAAATGTGATACAATATTAGGACACGTATATTGACAACATTATTGTAAGAAAAAGCATAAAACAAAAAAACACCGCACACGTAAAAAATCCGTCATACGGTGTCATATTAAGCTGATTTAAGTATTTTTCTCCAACTGGATGTGCTTGTACTTAGATGGGCTGTCTCCGAAGTATTTTGTGAATGTAGCGATGAAATTTCCCGTGTTGCTGTAACCGCAGGCATGAGAGGTATCTGTCACCGAAACTCCTTCAAGTATCATCCCCCGAGCGACGTTCATTCTGACAAGTGTGGTATACTGCTTGACAGTCATTCCTGTTGCACTGCTGAAATCTGCGGCAAGCTTTGCACGGCTGATATAAAACTGTGCGGCAAGCTCATCGAGTGTGAACTGGTCACTGTAATTCTTTGTAATATAGCACATGACATCGTTTATATACGATATCTTTGCACACAAGCCTATAGTGTTTTCGGGCGAATGGAATCTTGCAATCTCGTAAAGTATAAGGCAAGTCAATGCATTTCTGCTTCCGTCATCCTTATTCATGGAAGAATAACGCTCAACGTAATGCTCAAGGATGCTCTTCATATCGGGCGTCAAGCGTATCACGGTCATGTTTGCATTCTTGAAAAAGCTGACGGTGTTCTTCATTCCCTGTACAGTATCAAGCGTGCTGTCATCGAAATTTATTACATATCTTTCATACTGCCCTTGAAGAAGCTCGGCACGGTGCAATGTGTAGCTGTTGTGAAGTATTGCGGCAGGTGCCTCTACTTCAACCGTATCAAGATTGTTTTCAAGACGCAGCTTTCCTGACATAAGAAACAAAAGCTCGTTATGATTGTGAATATGACAAGACGGCATACTGTAACAGCATGAGGATGCAAAAGCAATGGACTGACCATCGTTTTTGATTATATCGTTAAGCGGCATTTCTTTCTCCTTTCACGGTAATGATATCGTGACTTTATTATGGCATATTTTCATTTTGAATACAATAAATCCTGCCCACAGATAAATAATGCGTGTTTTCGGGCAAAACAAAATAAAAACGGAGGTTACTATGACAAAACGTGAACGTGTGATTGCGGCTATGAACAACCAACCTGTTGACAGACCGCCCGTAGGCTTCTGGTTCCATTTTGATGGAGAACATTCAAGCGGTCAGGCGTGTGTAGATGCACACCTTGACTACTATAACAATGTGGATGTTGACATAGCAAAGCTGATGTGCGACGGATATTTCGACTACCCGAACCCTGTCGCAAAGACCGTTAAAGAAACAAAGGACTGGTACAGCATGAAACCGCTCGGTGCAGACAGTCCGTTTGTCCGTGAACAGGTAGAGCGTGCAAAGGCAGTAAAAGCAGGACTTAAAAGCGACTGTCTCATTCTGTACAACGTGTTCGCTCCGTTTTCAACTCTCAGATTCGGTGCCGGAGATGATATCGTTATGAAGCACCTCAAAGAAGCCCCCGATGCAATTGCGTATGCACTTGATGTTGTTGCAGAGGACAATGCCGTACTTTGTGAGCTTCTTATGACTGAGGCTAAGATAGATGGTGTGTACTACTGCGTACAGGGCGGCGAAAAGAACCGTTTCACTCCTGAAGAATACACAAAATTTGTCTCTCCCAGTGACTTAAAGGTTCTGAACCATGCAAACCGTTTTTCCGAATGCAATGTTCTTCACTGCTGTGGTTGGGCAGGAATCCCTAACAATCTTGAGGTATGGCAAAACTATCCCGCAAAGGCTATCAACTGGGCTTGCTTCGTTGAAAATGTTGACCTTGCACAAGGTAAGGAATTCTTCGGTGGAAAATGCGTCCTCGGTGGATTTGACAACCGTGGAAACAGCCTTATCGTAAACGGCACAAAGGAAGAAATTCAGGCATATACACGAGAACTCGTCTCCAAATTCGGAAAGAACGGAATCATGCTCGGTGCCGATTGTACACTTCCCGGCTCCATCGACCTCGACCATATCCGCTGGATAGTTGAGGCAGTTCAGGAGCTTTAAACTTTAATTTAGTCAATCTCTTTTAATTAAGAAAGGATATATAAAAATGAATTATCGTAATTTCGGTAAAACAGGCGAAAAAATATCTGCACTCGGCTTCGGCTGTATGCGTTTTCCTGAGTACAAGAAGGATGAAAAGAACTTTGTTGACCAGGACAAGGTAAACGAAATGGTAGCATACGCTTATGAAAACGGCGTAAACTACTTCGATACAGCTCCCGGCTACTGCAACCAGAACAGTGAAGCTGCTCTCGGTCAGG
>CAYTLG010000025.1:0-14832 GCA_964438725.1 uncultured Ruminococcus sp.
ATGTACGATGACTACATGGACTTTATCAACTATGTATTCGGATTCAACGGAAACGAGGAGGACTTCAAAAAACTTCTTCCGAAATTGTATAATCCCAAATGCAATCCGTGCTACAACAACTATGTTGTAACCGAAAACGGAAAGCTCAAGGCTGCTATCGGTGCATTTAATTCTGAGCTTATTGTAGGCGATGAAGTTCTTAAATGCAGAGGTATCGGAAATGTCGCTGTTCATCCATACTCACGCTCTAAGGGATACATGATTGACTGTATGAATCTTGCTCTGGCAGATATGTTAAAAGACGGAGTTGACTATTCAATTCTCGGCGGTCAGAGACAGAGATACAATTACTTCGGATTCGATTACCTCGGACTCGTGTACAATGTTGATATTGGCAGCACAAACCTCCGTCATGCATTCAGAGATGTTCCCTTCACTGACCTTGAAATTCATGCAGTGTCACGTGACGAAAGCGAGCTTATCGAGAAAATGTACCTCTCCCACAAAACTCATCCCATGAGAACTGTAAGAGAGCCTGAAAAATTCTACGATGTGTGCGTTTCTTGGAGAGCAACACCCTATGCTATCCTCAAAAACGGCGAATATATCGGATATTTCATAAACAATCTTCAGGAGCTTACACTGAATGATATAAATGACTTTGACGATGTTGTTCGCAACTATGTTAAAAAAATCGGCTCCGTCACACTGAACATACCGGACTGGAACGAAGAAATGCTCACACGTGCTATTCGTATATGCGGAAGCTACTCTGTTGAGCGTTGCGATATGTTTAACATATTCAATTACAAAAAGGTAGTCGGTGCATTACTTGAGTTTGAAGCATCGTATAAACCGCTGCTTGATGGCGAGATTACAGTTCTTATTCACGGTTTTGCCGGTGACGAAAAGCTGAAAATAACCACTCATTCGGAAAAAGTCGGCGGTAGATACACATCTGTTGAAGAATATGACGAAGAATGCACACTTGAGCTTAGTCACATGGATGCAATGTCATTCTTCTTCGGAATTGCATCACCTTACAGAAGAAAGATATCTCCCGAGGTAAGCTACGCACTGCCAATACCGCTTTATGTGGAGAACGCAGACCACGTATAATTATTCAGTTCTTCTCAATATATATCCATTTTTGCAAGTTTTGAAACTTCATCCGTCACTATGTAGAAATATCAAGCCTTAAAGACCGCTATTTTTTGTCAAAACAAAGAAATTTGAAATTTGGCCTGAATATTTTCTCAAAAATATTGCATTTTCTCCGCATATGTGGTATATTTTATAATGTTGATTAAGAATTTATTCGGAGGATCAAAATGAGTTACTTACAGAACGTACTTTCCAATGTAGACGCAAAATATTCCACCCAGCCGGAGTTTCTTCAGGCAGTTCATGAGGTGTTTGAATCTCTTGAAAAAGTTATCACAAAAAACGAAAAAATATACGAACAGGAAGCTATCCTCGAAAGACTTACTGAACCTGACAGACAGATAATCTTCCGTGTACCGTGGGTTGATGACAATGGCATGATGAGAGTCAACACAGGATACAGAGTTCAGTTCAACAACTCTATCGGTCCTTACAAGGGAGGTATCAGACTTCATCCGTCTGTAAACCTCTCCGTTATCAAATTCCTCGGCTTTGAGCAGGTATTCAAGAACAGCCTTACAGGTCTTCCTATGGGCGGCGGTAAGGGTGGCTCCGACTTTGACCCCAAGGGAAAGAGCGACCGTGAAGTTATGGCATTCTGCCAGTCATTCATAACAGAGCTTTACAAGTATATCGGAGCTGATACCGACGTTCCCGCAGGTGACATTGGTACAGGTGCAAGAGAAATCGGATATATGTTCGGTCAGTACAAGAGACTCACAGGTCTTTATGAAGGCGTTCTTACCGGCAAGGGTCTTTCCTACGGTGGTTCACTCGTTCGTACGCAGGCAACAGGATATGGTCTCCTCTATCTTACAGATGAGCTTCTCAAGTGCCACAACGATGGCCTCGATGGCAAGACTGTTTGCGTATCAGGTGCAGGCAATGTTGCAACATACGCAGTTGAAAAGGCACAGCAGCTCGGTGCAAAGGTCGTTACAATGAGCGACTCAAGCGGTTGGATCTACGATAAGGACGGAATAGATCTTTCTCTCGTTAAGGAAATCAAAGAAGGAAGACGTGGCAGAATCTCCGAATACAAGGATGCAAAGCCCTCCGCTGAATATCACGAAGGTAAGGGTGTATGGTCAGTAAAGTGTGACATTGCTCTTCCCTGTGCTACACAGAACGAACTTCTTATTGACGATGCAAAGGAACTTGTAAAGAACGGCGTTAAGTATGTATGCGAGGGTGCAAACATGCCCACCTCCATAGAAGCTACAAAGTACTTCCAGGAAAACGGTGTATACTTCGTATGTGGCAAGGCATCAAACGCAGGTGGTGTTGCTACAAGTGGTCTTGAAATGTCTCAGAACAGCGAAAGACTCAGCTGGTCTGCGGAAGAAGTTAACTCCAAGCTCAAGGGAATCATGACCGGTATCTACCACAACATCGACGATGCTGCTCGTGAATATGGCATGGAAGGAAACTATGTTGCAGGTGCTAACATTGCAGGCTTCTCAAAAGTTGTTAACGCAATGATAGCTCAGGGTGTATAATTTAAGATAAACAAAAATCGCATGACCTCAGTTTAGAATTGAGTGTCATGCGATTTTTTATATTCTGTAAAGTGAAATCAGTTTTTCGATTGTCTCACAGCCCTCGTCTCGGACAAGAACAGTGGCACACAGATAATAATTTGATGTTTCTGCCATTTTGAAAATATCCGAAGTAATATCCACAAGCTCGGAGAAATTCATATCGCCCATGCACGATACAACCGCCGTTTTCCACACCGCATAAAGTAATGCAAGCGATGTTGCCGATGAGTATGTATCGAACCTTGCACCATACTCAGGAACGAACGGAAATCCTGTGTAGAATACGTGATTTACAAATAGCTGCTCTGCCATTGTATCAAATTCGGGATAAGCAGCAGCAAATTTTTTAGCCTTGTTTTTGTATTCTTCTGCTGTAATATTATTCACTGTATCCGCATAATTATCAATTTGAAATCTTTCGGAAAGCCTTGCAAATATACGTTTCAGCACAGAAAGTACATCCGTAGCGTTTTCTGCATTAATATTCACATCATAAGATTTCGCAATAGCTTCACTCACTCCATCGTGTGAGTTTTTCTTCATCTCCGGTGCTATTGCTTGAGCCAATTTAATTACATTGTCAATTCTTTCATCGAACGTTTTTGTTCTGTCCTGAAGTCGTGAAATAACAACCTTCCTTACATCAATATAGCATTCACTGACAAAGTCATTGCGTTTTTCAGGAAGTTCATACTTAAAATCAAGCTCGACCTGTTTGAACATCATTGGCTCTTTCATTTTAAGGAGCATCTCGGATACAGCTTCACATGAAGCCGAAACCGAACATTCATCTGCGTAAAATGTCCTCGGACTGCGTGGATAATACCTGCAAACGGACGGAAGGCAATCCTCTCCGCACTCGCATTGAATGGTACATAGTCCGTTTTCCCCGTGCATTTTACAGTCACCGAAATAGTTTTTCGCAAATTCGGCATATCTTTCGCTGCTTGGTGAATCAAGCAGGTATATACCACCATCCAGCTTCCTTCGCAGCTCTTCAGAGCAATTAAGTCCTAGCAGTGCGTAGTATTCACGCATTGATATCGTGATGTGCCAACCATGACAGCAGGTCTTTGTGCATTCGCCTGCCTTACATTTGAAAGTGGTATAATTATTCGGTACAGTGAATATTCTTTTACTCATATTTTATTAGCCGTAGCTTTCGATAGAATTTACCGTGAAATTATACACCCATTTTTTTCCTCTGTCAAGTGGATATTTATCGTTTTTTCAGACAAAATTTTATTTTGATTTTTTTCGCAGAACTGTCACTTTATGTGATTTTATTTATTTTAAAAAATGACTTTTTTATCCACCCCCCATTTTCCCTTTTTCAGAAAACCTGTGATGGTATCTCCGCCTTTCCACTTACATCAGGATGTTACTTTTTTATATACAATTTTCTCGTTTTCACAAAACGCAATAACCTTCTCTCCTCTCAAAATATTGCCATGCAGTATCTCCTCACTCATAGTTTCCTCGACATATCTGATAACAGCACGTCGCAAAGGTCTCGCACCATACACTGGGTCATAACCTTTTTTGGCAAGCATATTCAAAACCGAATCATCGAATATAAGTACTACACCAATTGCTTCGGCTCTTATCTTTACCTCATCAAGCATCATACCTGCGATACGGCGAATGCTTTCTTCTCCCAGACGATTGAATACTATTATTTCATCAATTCTATTCAATAGTTCGGGTTTAAACACAGACTTCAATGCATTTTTTGCAATCTCTCCGTTCTCCGTCAAATCCTGCTTTACAGCGGTAAATCCAAGCCTTTTCATTTCACTCATTTCTTTGGCACCGACATTTGAGGTCATTATTACTACCGTATTTTTAAAGTCAACACGTGTTCCTTGTGCATCAGTTAGTGTTCCATCCTCTAAAATTTGAAGAAGTATTCCGAAAACATCGGGATGTGCTTTTTCTATTTCATCAAACAACACGACTGAGTACGGGTGCCGCCTTACTTTCTCACTAAGCTGACCGCCATCTTCATATCCGACATATCCGGGAGGCGAGCCAATCAGCCGTGATATACTGTGCTTCTCCATATATTCAGACATATCAACCCGTATCAGGCTTGATTCTTCGCCAAACATCACACGTGCAAGCTCTTTTGAAAGCTCTGTTTTTCCGACTCCTGTTGCTCCAAGAAATATAAACGAACCTATCGGACGATTTGGGTCTTTCAATCCTGTTCTTCCACGCTTTATAGCTCTTACAATGGCAGATACAGCTTCGGTTTGTCCAACGACACGTGCATTCAATATTTCTTCAAGATGAATTAGCTTTTCACTTTCTTCATCAGCCAGTTCTTTTACCGGTATGCCTGTCGCTGACGTAACTATATCCTGAATGTCCTCTGCTTCAAGTTGAAGTACACTCTCTGATGCACCTTTTTCTTTACTTTTTATTAGTTCGGATAGTTTATCTGACAGTTTTTTCTCCTCATCTCTGAGTTTTGCGGCAGTCTCATAATTTTCGGAAAGAATTGCTTCTTCTTTTTCGGCAGTAAGAACCTTTTTTGTTTTTTCAAGCTCTCGCAACTCGGAGGATGACTGCAATGAATGTATTCTCTTACGGCTTGCTGCTTCATCCACTAAATCTATCGCTTTGTCGGGAAGATATCTGTCTCCGATGTATCTTACAGAATACGACACCGCAGCTTTTATCGCTTCATCCGTTATTTTCAGCTTGTGGTGAGCTTCATATTTATCTCGCAAGCCGAAAAGTATTCTCTCTGCTTCCTCAGGAGATGGTTCGCCTACTGTAACATGACCGAATCTTCTCTCAAGTGCCGCATCTTTTTCGATATGTCTTCTGTACTCATCGGTCGTTGTTGCTCCAATGACCTGCATTTCACCACGAGCCAGTGCAGGTTTAATAATATTTGCCGCATCCACAGCTCCTTCGGCACCACCTGCTCCGATTATCGTGTGTATTTCATCTATGAACAGTATTATATTCGGTGCTTTTCGGACTTCTGCCATGACATTTTTCATGCGTTCTTCAAATTCACCACGATATTTTGCACCCGCTACCATTGCCGGAATATCGAGTGTAACAACCGATTTATCTTTCAATATATCGGGTACATTTCCGTCTGCAATCTTATGGGCAAGTCCCTCAACTACGGCGGTTTTTCCGACTCCCGGCTCACCTATGAGGCATGGGTTGTTTTTAGTCCTTCTCGACAAAATCTGCATTACACGTTCAGTTTCAGTCTCACGTCCTATTATAGGGTCGAGTTTTCCCTCACGTGCTGCTTTGCACAAATCACGTCCATAGCTCTGCAAAGTCGGAAGTTCGGAAAGTGTATTGTCACTTGTTTTTGAATCTGTTTTACCATCACTATCTCCGAAATATGACATAACATCACGTTTTATCTCGCTCGAATCTGCTCCTTGTTCGGTCATGAGACGCACTGCAAAGGAATCCCTCTCCGCACACATAGCAAGAAGGATATGTTCGGTTCCAATGTATCCGTTTTTCATACGTACAGCTTCACCGGCTGAATTTTCGATTATCATTTTAGTCCTCGGAGTTATGTTTTCAGCATTCAATGAAGTTATATCCCCTACTCCGACATATGACTCTAAAAGCTCACGTGTCTTTTCAAATGTAACTCCACGTTCTTCAAGCACACGATACGCCATTCCATCCTTTTCTGAAAGTAATCCAAGCAAAAGATGCTCACTTCCGACAGACATATGCCCCATCTGGGAAGCATTGTACAAGGCGTTATTCAGTGCGTTTTGTGCTTTTTTTGTAAATCCGATATCCATTTTTCCTCCGAAAAAATATAATAACACTATATTATGTTATCATATGCAAATACAATATTGATTATTCGTTAAACTTGTAGTTTTTGCAATATATTTTCATGATATATCGTTATTACCGCTTGATTTATGAGCGTATTTAAGGTATAATATATTTAATCATTGTTAACTATCAGGAGATTAATATGTCCAGACTTGAACTTGTAAACATCAAGCAGGGTACTAAGTCCGTTCAGCGTTTCTCACAGGGAAATACTCTTCCCCTTGTACAGCGTCCGTTCGGTATGTGTGCTTTTGCTCCCCAGACAGAAAGAAACGGTTCTTGGTACTTCCATCCCGATTCACACAGCCTTGAGGGTATCCGCCTTACTCACCAGCCCAGCCCGTGGATAGACGACTACGGAACTGTTCTTATGACTCCACAGAACGACTTCGTCCACTCAAATCATGGTGCTGCATGGAGTGGTTACAGACCTGAAAAAGCTGTTATGACTCCCTCTTATCTCAACCTCAGATTCCTCCGTTCCAGATGTGACTTTGAGCTTACTCCTACCGAAAGAGGTGCTGTATGCCGTCTTACATTCGACTGCGACAGAAAGTCATATCTCTCATTTCTTCCCCTTAAAGGAAACTACACATACACTCTTGTTCCTGAAAAGAATGAGATTATCGGCTGCACAGACGGTCACTCACAGGATATTGCAAAGGATTTCAAAATGTATTTCGTTCTCAAGTTCAGAGACGGAGACGTAGACTTTGCTAATTCCAAGATCGGTGAAAACGAAACAAACCGTGCATATCTCCACATCGCATTAAACGGCAATACCGCAGAATACTCAATCGGTACTTCATACATTTCCGTTGAACTTGCTGAAGCTGTTATCGAACGTGAAGTTGCAAACTGCTCATTCGAAGAAATCAAGGCTCAGAACGATGCGATTTGGGAAGAACATCTCGGCAGAATTGATGCTGAATTTGACGACGAACGTACCGAAAAAACATTCTACACCTGTCTCTGGCGTACATTCCTCTTCCCCCACAAGTGCTATGAATATGATACCGCCGGCAAAGTAATTCACTACGCTCCTAATGACGGTTCTATCCGTGACGGTGTACGTTACACTGACAACGGCTTCTGGGACACATATCGCACTGTATATCCTCTGTTCACGCTTATTGCACGTGATGAATTTGAAGAAATGCTCGAAGGCTTTGTAAATGACTATCGTGAGGGCGGTTGGCTCCCCAGATGGATCTCTATCGGCGAAGTTGGTTGTATGCCCTCCACTCTCATCGACGCAGTTATCGCAACAGCTGTCGTAAACGGAATCGGTTCACGCAAGCTCTGGGAAGATGCTCTTGAAGGTATGCTCAATCATGCAAACCACAACGGTCCTCTTCCGAGATACGGCAGAAACGGTGCTGAATACTACTGCAAGCTCGGTTATGTGCCGCGTGACGAATTCGGTGAAAGCGTAAACCTCACTCTTGATGCGGCTTACGGTGACTGGTGTATCGCTGTTGTTGCAAAGGCACTTGGCCGTAATGACCTCGTTCCCGAATACGAAAAGCGTGCAAAGAACTATGCTAACATTTTCGATAAGGAAACAGGTTTCATGAGAGGTCGTGACAAGAACGGTGCAATGGCTGACAACTTCGATCCGATCAAGTGGGGTGGAGAATACACAGAAGGCAGTGCATGGCAGTCCACATTTGCTGTTCCCCATGACATTGAGGGACTTGCCGAACTCATGGGCGGTCGTGAAAAGCTCGTTGAAAAGCTCGACGAACTTTTTGCAACCGAACCTGATTACAGAGTAAACGGTTATAGCAATGAAATTCATGAAATGACTGAAATGGCTGCTGTTGATTACGGTCAGTGTGCTATCTCCAACCAGCCTTCATTCCACCTCCCCTACATTTACGCTTACCTCGGAGAGACCGAAAAGGCTCGTTACTGGGTTCACAAAATGGCACTCGAATCCTTCTCATATGAAAACGATGGATTCCCCGGAGACGAGGACAACGGTACAACTGCGGCATGGTATGTTTTCGCCTGCCTTGGTATGTATCCTCTCTGCCCCGGCAAGACTGAATTCGTAAAGATTCCTCCGATTGCTAAGAGTTGGAAGATTAACAAGTAATATTTAACAAAAAATACCACCTGTACCTATATATACGGGTGGTATTTTTTTCATTTTTGTATTTTTTCGCTCAGATAACAACGACATCACACACTGTTCACTTTGTTTTGTCGCTTTTGTCTATATATTATTGTGGGATTTTCGTATATAATGTTAGTTAAAGACTCAAACAAAGGTACTATTATTTTAAATGAACAAAAAAAAGTCAACTTTAACGACGGTGGATGCACTGTTTATTGCTATGATATGTATACTTATGTACATAAAGTCGTACTCATTTTACAGTCACATATCTCTCGCTCAGTTTCCGCCACTCTTTGCCGCTCTTACCACGGGAATATTCCTGATTATCTTCACTCTATTATCTCTTGTTTCCGTAAAAGCCGCAAAGACCGTTACAATGGTACTGTACTCCATATTATCGGTGTTCATGTCTATTGATGCGGTCTATTTTTCTTATGCCTCCAAAATGCCCTCAGCAGGTCTTTTATCTATGGCATGGATGATTGGCGGTGTCAGTGATACAGTCGAGCAATTACTTCTTCCACGTCATGTTATGCTTATATGCGACCTTCCATTCTGGATGATATACCGCATAAACCGTTCAGACCTAAGACGACGCTTTACAAAAATAGATTCTAAACTTCGCAGCACGGTACTGAATAAGGGCTTCTACATTTCCTCTCTTGCCGTTGTTGGATTAGTAGGTGTTATAACGCTTGCTTATCCTGAATTTGAAGCTAAGTACATGGTAAACGAGCTTTTCTGTTACCATACAACAGATTTTTATACTGTTCTTTCAAAATCTGTGTCAGAACAAACGGTAGCCAAATCGAAATATGCTGCAAAGGACAGCTCCGACAGCAACTATTATGCTCTCGCTGAGGGAAGAAACGTATTTATCATACAAGTTGAAGCCTTACAGAACTTTGTTATAGGCTCATATTACAACGGTCAAGAGATAACTCCCACGCTGAACTCTATGATATCAGCCGACACGTTATACTTCAACAATTATTACTATCAAATCGGTGGTGGAAATACATCTGATGCAGAATTTGCCGTAAACAACTCGCTTTTCGCTCCAGAATCCGAAGCGGCATATGTAAAGTATGTTAATAACAATTACTACGGTTTGCCATATCTACTCAAAGACAACGGCTACACCGGAGCTTATGTATTTCATGGCTACACAGGTTCATTTTGGAACCGCAGAACTGCTTATGTAAATCAGGGCTTTGACAATTTTACGGCACTTGAAGAGCTTGAACAGACCGAAATGTTTCCGATGGGGCTTTCGGATAAGGAGATGTTCCGTCAGTCACTGGATATTATCAAGACATACGAGGAGCCGTTCTATTCGTTCATTATAACCGTATCATCGCATTATCCTTACGTTATTCCTGAAGAAGAAAGAATGATATCACTAAAAGAAAGTGATGAGGGCAGTCTTTTCGGAAACTATATTCAAGCCGCAAATTATGCCGATCGTGCTATCGGTTCATTCATAGACAGTCTAAAGGAATGCGGACTTTACGACAACACGATTTTCGTTGTATACGGAGACCACTATGCCCTGACAAATACAGATGTTAACAACTCCTCCAGATTCCGTGAGAGCTTTGGCAGAACTTACGACATATACGATGTTTTCAATGTACCGCTGATAATTCACATTCCGAACTCAGGGATAACGGAGACAAAGACAGTGACAGGTGGGCATATGGATGTACTTCCGACACTTCTCTGTCTGCTCGGTATTGACAACAACAAATCTGTTATGTTCGGTCAAAATCTTCTTGAAGCGGATGAAGGATTTGTTTGCGAACAGACACATCTTGCGATAGGTTCATTTATATCGGATGTGGTATTTTTCTCAAAGCCGCATAACAACATTAAATCCAACTATGACGCTTATGAAAAAGGAACGATGAACAGGCTTGACCCTGATATATTCACCGAACTTTCAAATGAAGCAGAAAAACGCATCAGTGACTGCAAACTGCTTCTTGACACCAATAACATTATGTTGGACAGAGCTTTGGAATGAGCATTGTGTTAAGCATAAGCAGTGATTTATTGGATAAACCATTAACAATCTCCAAATAATCTCAAATATAAATTAATTGTTGATTTGTTCGCAAAAAAACAATTGTTACACTCAAAAAACACCAACATTTTGACTATTGACATCTTTTCAATTTATTAGTAAAATAATATGGCACAAAATTCACAGGAGGTATTATATGCTAAAACGACTGGCGAAATGTATTGGCGAGTATAAACGCCTTACAATTCTTACGCCTATTTTTATGATCGGTGAAGCACTCATGGAAGTGCTCATGCCTTTCATTGTTGCGAATCTCATAAACAGTATCAAATCGGGCTGTGATATGACTGAAATTGCCAAAAACGGCGGTATTCTTCTCATCATGGCTTGTGTTTCTCTTACCTGCGGAGGCTTGGCAGGATTTACCGCATCAAAGGCATCTGCCGGATTTGCGAAAAACCTCAGAAAGAGTATTTTTTACAAAATCCAGGAGTTCTCATTTGAGAATATCGACAAATTCTCGTCCGCTTCCCTTGTTACAAGAATGACAACGGACGTATCAAACGTACAGATGTCATTTATGATGATAATCCGTACGGCGATTCGTTCACCTCTCATGTTCATCTTCTCCGTTATTATGTCATTCTATATGGGTGGTGCTCTTGCCTGCACATTTGTTGTGGTTATTCCGGTTCTTGCTTTCGGTCTGATAATGATTGCAAAAAAGGCTATGCCCGCATTCCACTCAGTATTCAAGAAGTACGACAAACTTAATGAATCCATTGAAGAAAACGTAATGGCAATGCGTACCGTAAAAGGCTTTGTTCGTGAATCTTACGAAAAAGAAAAGTTCGGTGCTGCTGCTGACAATATTAGAAAAGACTTCACCCGTGCCGAAAGAATTGTTGCGTTCAACGACCCTCTCATGCAGGTATGTCTTTACTTCAACATGGCTGTTATCCTGCTCATCGGCTCTAAGACTGTTATCACTTCCAACGGCACAACCCTCGATGTAGGTCAGCTTTCCGCTCTCATTACCTACGGTGTATCAATTCTCATGTCTCTCATGATGCTTTCCATGATATACGTTATGGTAACTATGTCTATTGAATCTGCAAAGCGTATTGACGAAGTTCTCGTTGAAGAATCTTCACTCAAGAACCCGGCAAATCCTGTTAATGTTGTAAAGGATGGTTCAATCGACTTTGACAATGTTGGATTCAAGTATTCCGCTGCGGCTGAAAAATATGCTCTCGAAGGAATAAATCTCCACATAAAGTCAGGTGAAACTATCGGTATCATCGGCGGTACCGGTTCAAGTAAGTCCACACTTGTTCAGCTCATCCCAAGACTTTATGATACCACTGTTGGTACAGTAAAAATCGGTGGTGTTGATGTTAGGGACTATGACCTTGTAACCCTCCGTGATTCAGTTGCAATGGTACTTCAGAAGAACGTACTTTTCGCAGGCTCTATCAAGGACAACCTCCGTTGGGGTAATGCAAACGCTACTGATGAAGAAATCGAAGAGGCTTGTAAGCTGTCACAGGCTCATGAGTTTGTCTCCGCATTCCCGAATGGCTATGATTCAATGATAGAACAGGGTGGCACTAACGTATCCGGCGGTCAGAAGCAGAGACTTTGTATTGCAAGAGCACTTCTTAAGAAGCCGAAGATACTTATTCTTGACGACTCAACAAGTGCGGTTGACACAAAGACAGACAAGCTCATTCGTATGGGCTTTGAAAAATTCATTCCCGAAACTACAAAGATAATAATCGCTCAGCGTATCTCATCCGTAGAAAACGCTGACAGAATAATAGTACTCAACAACGGCACAATAGAGGCTATCGGTACTCACAATGAGCTTATCAAGTCCTCTGAAATCTACCGTGAAGTATATGAACAGCAGACGAGAGGAGGCGGAAACAACAATGACTAAGGAAACAAAGAAACCCAAAATCAAAATGAAGTCACTAAGCAGAACAATAAAGATGCTCTTTGACTTCTCCCCTGCCCTTGTAACGATAACCGCAATATGTATTGTGTTCTCTGCCGCCGTATCATCTATCCCTGCTATTTTCCAGCAGAATGTACTCAGTATTATTGAAGAATGGTATATCTCAGGCGACTGGGAAGGTGCAAGCCGTGAAATAGTTCCGCTTATTATCACTCTTGTTGTACTGTATGTAATATCCATTGCAGCTATGGTACTTTATACACAGCTCATGGCTTACATTACTCAGGGATTCCTGTGCAAACTCAGAACTACCATGTTCGACAAGATGCAGGATCTCCCCATAAAGTATTTCGACACCCACCGTCACGGCGATATCATGAGTTACTACACAAACGATATCGACACACTCAGACAGCTTGTTTCTCAGACCATTCCCGCATTCCTCCGTTCCGGAGCTATCGTTCTCGTTGTAATCAGTATCATGGTTTACTACTGCGGTTGGCTGACACTTCTCGTCCTTCTCGGTGTATGCCTCATGTCTCTTATTTCAAAGAAAATTGGCGGCGGTTCTTCCAAGTACTTTGTACGTCAGCAGAAAGCTGTCGGTAAGGTTGAGGGCTTTGCTCAGGAAATGATGAGCGGTCAGAAGGTCGTAAAGGTCTTTAACCACGAGAAAAAGGCTGAAGAGGACTTCGACAAGCTCAATGAAGCTCTCTTTGAGGATGGTTTCAGAGCTAATGCATATGCAAACTCACTCGGTCCTATCATCATGAACGTCGGAAACCTTCTCTACGTTCTCACTGCATTTGTCGGCGGTGCTTTGATTGTATACAATGTTCCGAATATCAGTCTCTCGGGGCTTCCCATGAGCATTTCGATAATCGTTACATTCCTTAATATGACCAAACAGTTCACAGGTAACGTAAACAACCTTTCACAGCAGGTAAACTCCATTGCTATGGCTACTGCCGGTGCTGAAAGAATCTTCGCCCTCATGGATGAAGAACCCGAAGTAGACGACGGCTATGTAACCCTCGTAAATGCTGAAATTGCTGAGGATGGTACTATCACTGAGACCACAAAGAGAACTCATCACTGGGCATGGAAGCATCCTCATGGTGACGGCACTGTTACATACACTCCCCTCACAGGTGACGTTCGACTCTTTGACGTTGACTTCTCATACGATGGAAAAAAGCAGGTACTTACAGACGTTTCCGTTTATGCTGAACCCGGTCAGAAGGTCGCATTCGTTGGTGCAACAGGTGCAGGTAAGACAACAATAACAAACCTTATCAACAGATTCTACGATATCGCAGACGGCAAGGTACGTTACGATGGAATTAATATCGGCAAGATAAAGAAGGCGGACCTCAGACGCTCTCTCGGTATCGTTTTACAGGACACAAACCTCTTTACAGGCACTGTTCTTGATAACATCCGCTACGGCAGACTTGATGCTACCGATGAAGAGTGCATGGAAGCCGCAAAGCTCGCAGGTGCAGACGATTTTATAACAAGACTTCCCGATGGATATAACACTGAGCTTACAGGAAACGGTGCAAACCTTTCTCAGGGTCAGAGACAGCTTATCGCAATTGCACGTGCAGCTGTTGCAGACCCGCCGGTACTGATCATGGATGAAGCTACATCCTCTATTGATACTCGAACAGAGGCAATAGTTTCACGTGGTATGGACAAGCTCATGGAAGGCAGAACAGTATTTGTTATTGCTCACAGACTCTCTACAATCATGAACTCCGATGTTATCATGGTTCTTGACCACGGCAAAATCATTGAAAGAGGTAACCACGAAAAGCTCATCGCAGAAAAGGGCGTTTACTACCAGCTCTATACAGGTGCGTTTGAACTTGAGTAATCGTTACTCAAATAAATAAAAATACGCTGCCACACAGATTAGATGTACTCTTCTCTGATGTGACAGCTTTTTTACATCGCAACTTTATTAATCTTCATACAAGAGAAAAATATAAATAAACACGAAAGAGCGGGATTTACAAATATTACTGCTCTTTTTTGTTATGTACTCACTTTTTAGCAATTCCCTATTGCTCCTCTGTCAAGAATAAAGTACAAATTAACGTGAACTTTTTTCACAACACTGTTCTTAAACTGCAAATAATTCTAAATTCTTTAATTCCTTCCGGTAATTTTCCTC
>CAYTLG010000026.1:0-14746 GCA_964438725.1 uncultured Ruminococcus sp.
GTGTAAACGGAAGATGTAATCATATCGATGTTGATGCAGTTTGTCTTGGGAGACTCCTTGCGGTCGAAGTCGTAGAAGGAAATATCATTCTTGTCTTCGAGAACTTCAAGGTACTTGTCAACAAGCTCACAAGCTCTCTGAACTGTGCATACAACACTTGTGTCTTCAGCTTCACCGATAAGCTCGTACTTTTCAGCCCAATTTACGCGGTCGGTGTTGTTGTTCAGCTTATTGTTTACGTCAGCCATTTCAGCAAGGGCACAAGCAAAGGTCTTTACGGAAACTGTACGTGTGCCGTTGAAGTTGTACTCTTTCTTGAGTGTGTCGGAAGTGTTGGAACCGGAGAGGATACCTGCTTCTGTTGCATACTCGATAGCGGAGTAATACTTGCTGGAGGAAGTTACGTCATCGTAGGGGCAGTTCCACTTGAATGTTACTTCGATTTTTGTGTTTGCGGAAACATTCTTGAGGGTATAGGTTGTGCTTTTGCCGACATTCTTACCGTTTACCTTAATGGATTCGATAGAATAGTTTTCGGATGCGGGTACGAAGCGGTATACTACCTTGTCAGCATACTTTACATTAATCTTGTCAGCGGAAACAGACTTACCGTTGAGAGTAGCTGTTACTTTACCGCCGTTTGTAGTTGTAACGGTAGCTGTGTAGTTCTTGAGAGAGGAAACCTTTGTGAAGTAAGCACGTACAACAGTGTTGTTCTTGATTGTAAGAGTAATCTTGTTGTCGTTAAATTCAACTTCTTCGCCGTTTACGTATACGTTTGTAAGAACATATCCGTTGTCAGCTTCAAAGTAAATTGTCTTTTTCTCACCGTAAGCGGCCTTTTCGGAGCCTACAACACAGTATTCACCGCCAACACCGGTAAGAACCTTGATGCTGTAAAGGTACTTATTATAGTCAAATTTGTAGCCTGTGATAGCCTTCTTGGTGTAGTGACCGGAAGAACACTTGAAGTAAGCATAAAGGATACCGTCGGAGTATGCATAATACTGGAAGGAAGCGTCCTTTGTGCAGTTTGTGCGTGAGCAGGTAACATCTTCAGGTTCGCCGTCGGGATATACGGGGTCTGTTGTTGTCTGGGAGAATACAGAACGGCAGTATGTGCAGAAATATGTGTCTCTGAACTTGCCTGTGTCGGAATCGAGAACGTGGTCGATGTGGTAAACACCGGAGGACTTACGGCAGGTAGGGCAGTAAATCTTGGAGGAAGTGTCCTCATCCTCGAAGTTAGCGTCAAGAGTACCGCTCTTACCGCAATCCTTTTCAAGGCATGACCATCTTATAGAGCCGTCATAAACGAAGAAGAAAGCAAAGCCGTTGCACTTAGGGCATGAGCCGTACCACTTTGTGATGATATCATCGTCATCATAGTAGTGTGGGGGGAAGTTGTTTATGCTGCCGTAGAAGAATCCCTTGTAGTAACCGAGAAGGTCATCAAGTCCTACGGGATCGCCTGTGTTAGCTGCGGCACCTACTGTTACTGTAGCACCGATTATCATGATGCAGGCAAGAAGTAAAGACAGGAACTTTTTCATAAAAAAATCCATCCTTTCATGTTATGTACACGTTTTTTGAGAAATTTCTGTGAGGTCGGAGTGACATCACGGTGATTTTCCCTCTCTATGCCTTATTAGACGTACCGAAAAAGTAAATGTTCCCATCATATGAAATTTTTTTATTTTTTTGTTTTATCCTTGCCATGCACACCTCCCATCTGAACGACAATAATACTTTTTTGACTTTTTCCGTCATTTGGCTAAAAAATACAAATTCCCCCTTGACTATTGAAGTCCGTTACATTATAATGATTTTAGTGGTTTTTGACGATTTTTATTGTCTATTTATCCTTTTGTCAGGAGGTATTTATATGTTAAACATCGGAATTACTTCCCGTTCGTACAACGGATTGACGATTTTCGACACAGCAAAGGATATGGCACTCAAGGGCTTTAAATGCACTGAGCTTTGTTTTGTTCATCCTGAGCTTTCGGGCTGGTGCTACAACGGAGTAGGCTCGCTGGAGGGTATCACCGCAAAAAATGTAGTCGATGCGGCAAATGAGTTCCGCCATCGTGGTGTGGATGTAACATCCCTCGGTATTTTCACAGATCTGCGTTCCCCAGATGAGGAAACAAAGCGTTCTGTGGTTGACTATGCAAAACGCTATATCGAGTTTGCAGCTGAGGCAGGTATACCGTATATTGCCTCCGAATGCGGATTCACTCCCGGAAAACGTGGTATAAATGCCGACACCTACGAAGCGGACTACACAAGACTGAAGGACACTCTCCGTGAGATATGCCTTGAAGCGGAAAAATCAGGCGTACACATCTGTCTCGAAGCGTGCGTGCTTGACGTAATCCCATCTCCCAGACGACTCAAGACCCTTATTGAAGAGCTTGAAGCAGAATCGGGAGTACGACTCGGTGCGATGCTTGACCCCGCAAACTTCATTGCAAACTCCGATGAAGAGGGAATGTTCTGCTACCTGAAGCACGACATATCATATTTCCACGGCAAAGACAGAAAAATAAATGCAACCTACGGTGTAAACCTCGGAGACGGCGACATCGACTGGATTAAGTTCATGGAATGCTACATCAGATACGATGCAAAGAAGCCTTTCATCCTTGAATACTGCAACAAGGACAACTGTGCCGAAATAAAACAGCGTGCTGAAAGCTACTATGAGCAGGCATTTGCAAGACTTATAAACCGACTTAACTGAAATTAAAATAAATTCTACAATATATTAAGGAGAACAACACCATGATTAAACTCGGTGTAAACTCAGTGCTTTTCAAGGCGTTCCCGTTCAGAACCGCTGCGGAAGCCGTAAAAAAGTGCGGATACGACGGAATTGAAATATCCGCTATACAGGGAATGTGCGAACACCTCTACCTTGACAACTGGAAGGAGCAGAAAGCAGAGCTTCAGGCTATCCGTGATGAGCTTGAACTTCCCTTCCTTGCAACAGAAGTAGCGTCACTTGATAAAAACAGACTTCTCACAGCGTTTGAGGCTTGTGCTGAAATAGGCATACCCGTAGTAAACGTAGGCCCCGGCGGAACAATGAACGATGAAGATTCCGTAAAGGCTCAGCTTGAGGTTATCGAGGACAGAGCAAAGGATGCTGAACAGTTCGGTATCACACTTTGCGTTAAGGCTCACGTAGGCTGTGCGGTTTACTCTACACCTACCACACTCCGCATGATGGAATCCGTGAAGTCCCCTGCGTTCGGTGTAGATATGGACCCCTCCCACATCCACAGAGCCGGTGAAAATCCCGCACTTGCACTTCCTGCGGTACTTTCCAAGATGAAGCACATCCACATCAGAGACTGCAAGGGTGACGGTCCCTCTCCGGGAGAACCCACACTTCAGGCTTGCGGACGTGGTAACATCGACCTCTTCGGCTACTTCAAGGCAATGAAGGAACAGAACTACAACGGTCCCGTAGACCTTGAAGTTATCGGCCCCGACCAGAGCCTCGAAGATGCAACCAGAATCGCTGCTGAAAGCTATGGCTACATGAACGCGATAATGAAGTCCCTCGAAATGAGATAAATATAATTAAAATCTGAATATAAAAGGAAACCCACACAAATGAAAAAACATCCTAATATACTTTTCTTTGGCATAGACTCACTCCGCAGTGACCATATGTCCCTTTACGGCTATCATCGCCTTACAACTCCCCATATTGATGCATATATCGAGGACGGCGGTATCACATTCGATAAGATGTACTCCCCCTCCATCCCCACAACTCCCGGATATGCCTCCATGGTTACCGGTATGGACTGCTTCTCCACAGACTGCGTTGCTCTCCGTCATGAGGGTGGACTTACAGAAGCTGTTCGCACAATGCCCGAAATTCTCCATGATTACGGCTATACCTCCACATATATCGGTGGTCACGCTTGCAGAGGCTGCGATAAGTACATAAACTACTCCGACTGGGACTACGACAAAGCAGAAGAAATGAACAAGGTAGCTATTCCCGAACTCGAAAGACTCGCTGCTCAGGATAAGCCGTGGCTCCTCTTCATGCGTCATATGGATCCCCACTCTCCTTACTACACCAAGGAACCCTTCACAAGAATGTTCTATCAGGGTGACGAGTTCGACCCCGAAAACAAATCCCTCGAACCCGTATATAATTTCAAGCCGTTCTGCGATTACTTCAAGTCATGGTTCCCGGAAGGCTGCACCGATGCCGAATACATTATCGCTCAGTACGACGCTTCCGTTGCTTACATGGATCTCTGCATAAACCAGATTCTCGAAAAGCTCAAGGAACTCGGTCTTGAAGAAGAAACCATCGTTGTATTCACCTCCGACCACGGTGAGACACTCGATGAACACGACTGCTACTTCGACCACCATTCCATCTACGATAACGTACTTAACGTACCCTTTGCTTTCAAGTACGCTCCGTTCGGATATGAAGGTCACGTTGACAACATCACACAGACCAAGGATATTCTTCCCACAATCCTCTCTCTTGCAGGTATCGACTGCGATATCAACTTTGACGGTCGTGACATGACAAAGGCTATCACAGGTGAGGGCGTGCGTGAAGAACCCGAATTCTATATCACAGAAGCTACATGGATGAGAAAGCACGGCTGGAGAACTCCCGAATGGAAGCTCATGATAGCACTTGAGCCTGACTTCCACTTCAAGCCCGAAGTTGAACTTTACAACCTCATCGATGACCCGAAGGAACTCCACAATGTTGCCGAAGAAAATCCCGACGTTGTTGCATTCCTCAAGGCAAGAATGGAAACTCATATAAAGAAGCGTGAAGCTGAAGTAGGTCATGCTGACCCGATGTACACCAACCTCAACTGGAGTGGCTTCGGCAGACCCTTCACAAGTTCACAGGAAGCATACGATACACTTTATATAGGCGGAACCTCCAGTGCAAAGAAGCTCCAGAACAAGCTGGATAAGTAATTTCAGGCACTGACCCGCACACGACTGAGAACAGGCTAACCGCAAAAATGCGATTTAGTCTTTCTTGTCGTTATATCCCAAAACTTTAAGAAAATTTTTGCATATTCTAAAGAAGGAAGTTCATCATGCAGCGTACAGCAGTAATCGGCATGGGTCACATCGGCCACCGCCATTCCCGTGCATATACAGAATCCGATAAAGCTACACTTACCGCCGTATGTGACAGAGTTCCCGAACTCGCACGTGCAGCCGGTGAGAAGTTCGGAGTTCCATACTTTACATCAGCCGAAGAAATGCTCCGTGAAATCAAGCCCGATATCGTGAGCATAACCACAGGCGGTAAAGAATACTCCTCCGACCACTATGAACCTACAATTCAGGCTCTCGAAGCAGGATGCCACGTCCTCGGCGAAAAACCTATCTCCGATAACCTCAAGCACGCTCAGGAAATGGTTGACCTTGCAGAGAAAAAACACCTCTGCTACGGTATCGACATGAACCATAGATTTACCCCCGCAGCAAGACAGGCTAAAAAATGGCAGAATGACGGTCGTCTCGGTTCACTCCTCTTCTGCAACATGGCTCTCTGGATCGGTAAATTTATGCCTCTTGATTCCGTTTATTACCATATCAAGGCTCTTAACCCCCATAGCGTAAACATCATGCAGTATTTCTGCGGTCCCATTGAGGAAGTTGCTACTTTCGCTATGAAGGCTCCCGGACGTGACATTTACTCCACTCAGTCCACTACAATGAGATTTGAGTGCGGTGCTGTCGGTCATCTTACCTCATCCTACGACATCAAGCGTGGACATCCCATGGAAAGATGCGAGGTTGCCGGTACCGATGGACGTTTCACCTTTGAGGATATGTGGCGTGAAGCTATACTCTATCCCGCTGATTCTCCCGTTAAGGAAGTATACACCAACCCCGTATTCGATGGCCCCGGACGTTTTGAGTGCTTCTACGACACCTTCCGTGACAGAATCCACTCTTTCGTTGACCAGGTTGATTCAGGTGCAAAGCCCGAAGAAATAGACGGAAGCGGCCGTGAAGGTCTTGAAGCAAGCCGTGTTATCCACGCAATGATACGTTCCATTGAAAACGGTGGTATGCCCATCCGTGTTAAGGAAGTAACCGAATAAAAAGGAGTCTACCCATTCTTACTATGCAGTCACATGAAACCCACGTAAATAAAATCGAAATGAAACAGTATGTCACCGACGGAACGCCAATAATCGTTGTTCCCGCAGACCATACGGGAAAAAGCAATCCGCACACACATGACTTCTGTGAAATCGTCTACGTAGCTGAGGGTTTTACCCTTCATCAGTCCTGCGGTAAGATAACCATGCTCATCACGGGAGATTTGTTCTTTGTCAAACCCGGTGAGCTTCACTCCTACATAAACGCATATCAGACCAAGCTGTACAATCTTCTTTTCGACCCGTCCTGTCTCGGAAGTATGCGTGAAAGTCTGTCCGCTCTTCCCTGCCTTGACGAAATGCTGTCATTCGGGAATAACGACTTTGACCTCGCTTCACGTCTTATACACGTCTCCATAGACAAAAGACGCAACATCGAACACGCACTTGAGCAGATGCTCGACGAAAGAAAAAACAAACAGCTCGGTTGGGATGCTTCACTTCAGTCCCGACTGATATCGTTCCTCGTCAATTATGCCCGTATGTTTGCCGATATGCACTCAGACGACGCAGACGAAAGCAAAAACCGACACAGCAACGACTACTACGGCTACATATATAAGCTCCTTTGCCATATCGACAAGCATTATGCCGAAGAGCTTACCATGAATGAGCTGTCAGAGGTCACGGGGCTGTCTCCCGACTATATGACACGAAAATTTAAGGCCATACTCGGAATGACACCCATCGAATACCTCAGAAAATTCAGGATTGCGAAAGCCATGGAACTCCTTTGTACGACGGATCTGACCGTTTCGGAGATATCGGACAAGGTTGGCTTCTCGGATGTATCACTGTTTTCGAGAGTGTTCAAGCAAAACGTAGGTCTCCCGCCGGCCTCGTACAGAAAAAACACGGCAGAATAACAAGTTAATTAAGAATTATTATGCTTACCGCATTGTTCGTTCAACAAGTAAATTAAGGAAATTCAAACACGTTAAAAAATCTCTAAATCAGAAAGGAATACGACATGGAAAAGGTATTCAAGGCCGCCGTTGTAGGTATGGGCGGTATCGGTCACACTCATTCTCGCTGCATCAAGAACGACCCTCTCGCTGAACTTGTAGCTGTATGCGACGTTATCAAGGAAAAAGCTGACAAGGCTGCTGAAGAATTTGGCGTTCCTGCGTACTACTCACTCAAGGATATGCTCGCTGCTCATCCCGAAATCGAAGTAGTTCACGTTACAACATCAGGTTTTGAAAACGGTTCATGGCACTATGACCCCACAATCGAAGCTCTCGAAGCAGGTCGCCACGTTCTCGTTGAAAAGCCCATCTCCAACGACATTCAGGAAGCTCGTGACATGGTAGAGTTCGCACGCAAAAAGGGACTTTACCTCGGCTGTGACCTCAACCACTACTTCTCCGAGCCTGCATTCAAAGCTGACGAGTTTATCAAGAACGGTGACGTAGGTGAACAGGTTTATGCCATGACCAAGGTTGGCTTTGACGGAAGCTCCGTTAACGTAAACCGTGTTGACAGAAACTCCCGTTGGCAGATGCCCTATTCACACGCAAAGGCATTCCTCACACATCCCTTCTCCGTAATGAGACACTTCTGCGGTGACATCACCCACATCCAGGCATTCATGGACAAGCCCGGTGCAAGAAGACAGTCTGAGGATCTTATGCTCTCCATCCAGTCCATCCACATGAAGTTCGCTAACGGCTGTGTAGGTTATCTCCTTTCACAGAGAGGTGACGCAATGTTCGGTCTCGGCGGCTGGTGGTCATTCGAGCTTGCCGGAACACACGGTACCTTCTGCATTGAAAACTGCGTAGAAAAGCTCACATACTGGAAGCAGGGTCAGGAGCCTCAGGTAACAAACACAGGCGTTACATCCTTTGACGCTACATTCCCGATCAGAATCCACGCATACTACGAAGACCTTGCAAACAACGTACCGCTCGAACACCTCAGAGCAAGCGGACGTGACGCACTTGCAACTATGGAATACATCTTTGCTGCTATCGAATCCTACGAAAACGGCGGCGAAATCGTAAGACCTCACGCACTTCCCGTATACCACGGCGATCCCCACATTATTCACTAAGGAAAAAGACATGGACATCACGAAATACTACGCAAAAGAGGGCGAACTTCCTCTTGACAACATCCTCGACGACGGCGGTTTTACCTCGATTTTCCGTTCCATTGCCTGCATAGGTGACTCACTTTCATCAGGCGAGCTTGAATCTACAAAGGAGGACGGCTCAAGCGGATATCACGACTACTACGATATTTCGTGGGGTCAGTACATCTCCCGTGCGGCAGGTGTTCCCGTTCTGAATTTCTCAAGAGGTGGAATGACTGCCAAAGAATACATCGAAAGCTGGGGCGAAAACAACGGAGTCTGGGACAAGGACAAGGCTTGCCAGGCGTACATATTCGCACTTGGTGTAAACGACTTAATCTGCCATATTATGGATATGGGTACAGCAGATGACGTATCGCTCACATCGAGAGACGTCAACAACAAGGCCACATTTGCGGGACAGCTTGGTGAAATACTTTGCAGATACCGTGAAATTGAGCCGAAGTCAAGACTTTTCCTCATGTCTATGCCTCGTGAAACCTCCGACGGAGACAGAGTTAAGAAGGTCAAGGAAGAGCATTCAAAGCTGATGAACGACATTGCGGCGAAGAACGAATTTGTATATGTAATAGACCTTTACAAATACGCACCCGTATATGACGAAGAATTCAAGAAGCACTTCTACCTTGGCGGACATCTGAATGCCGGTGGATATCTTGTAACTGCGAAGATGGTTATGTCATACATAGACTACATTGTTCGTCACAACTACGAAGATTTCATTCAGGCAGGCTTTATCGGCAAGGGTGTACACAGCACTCGTGCAAAGTGGTAAAATAAGATAAAAAAATGACGTATCATCGATAAAAATCGGTGGTACGTCTTTTTTGTTATATCTTTCTTTTTCTCCTTTAGCGAGGAGTATTACTCAACCCTTAGTATTACAAATCGGCGTCTAGAAAGACGGAATATTACTCAACCCTTAGTATTACAAATCGGCGTCTTTAATATACTCATGACCATGTTCTGCGATATACTTTTTTCTTCCTGCAAGATTATCGCCGAGCATGAGATCGAACATTTCCGCAGTTGCCGCAGCATCGGACGGAGTTACCCTGATAAGTCGTCTGGATGAGGGGTTCATTGTTGTTTTCGCCATCATATCGGCGGAGTTTTCACCAAGACCCTTTGAACGCTGGAGTGTGTACTTCTTTCCCTGGCTTTCAAGTCGGTGGACTATTTCAGCCTTTTCAAACTCGTTATACGCAAACTCAATGTCGCCCTTGTTCGGAGTTATCTCAAACAGGGGTGTTTCTGCGATATATACCTTGCCCTCACGAAGCAGTGTCGGAAGAAGTCGATAGAACAGTGTAAGCAGGAGAGTTCTTATCTGGAAACCGTCCTCGTCGGCATCGGTACAGATTATGATTTTATTCCATCTGAGGTTAGCTATATCGAACGGAGGCATATCGGATTTATGCTTGCCCGACAGCTCAACTCCGCATCCTATTACACGAAGGAGATCGCATATGATATCACTCTTGAATATTCTCTCGTATGAAGCCTTGATACAGTTGAGTGTCTTACCTCTTACGGGGATTATCGCCTGGAAATCCGCATTTCTTGCGAGCTTACAGGATGACATAGCGGAGTCACCCTCAACGATATAGACCTCACGAACATCGGGATCCTTTGAACGGCAGGCAACAAATTTTTCAACACGGTTTGACACGTCGGTGCTTGCATTGAGCTTCTTTTTAAGGCTGAGACGTGTAGATTCCGCAGTTTCACGGGAACGCTTATTTACGAGAACCTGATTACAAAGTCTGTCCGCATCAACAGGATTTTCCGCAAAGAAATATTCAAGCTGATTACGCAAAAACTCGTTCATTGCCTCTGCAATAAAGGTATTTGTGATAGCCTTTTTGGTCTGGTTAGCGTAGGAGGTCTGTGTCGAGAAGCTGTTAGTTACCAAAATAAGGCAGTCCTCAACATCGGCAAACGTGATTTTCGACTCATTTTTATTATATTTTCCCGTAGCTTTAAGGCGTTTATCTATCGCATAAACAAACGAGAGCTTTACCGCTTTTTCGGGAGAACCGCCATGCTCAAGGAAACTGGAGTTATGGTAATATTCGAGGACGTTGACCTGCTTTGAAACGGTGAAAGCGATATCTGCGACTAATTTATAGTCCTTCATATCCTCACGGTCACGGCCTTTTGTTTCAAGGTGGAATTTAGCGATTTTTGTTTCTGCTGTACTTCCGGCAAGCTCTGCGATATAGTCGGTAATGCCGTTTTCGTAGAGGAAGGTCTGCTCATCAAAGGTACCGTCCTCTTTTTCGTAACGGAAAATGAAGCTGATACCGGAGTTTACTACCGCCTGACGTTTAAGCATACCCTCAAAATACTCACGGGGGATGTCTATATCGGTAAATACTTCAAGGTCGGGAAGCCAACGCTGTACAGTACCTGTACGTCTTTCTTTTTTCTCAAGTGTGCGAACGGAAAGCTCTGTGGCAGGTTTACCTTTTTCAAAGCTGATTTCGGAAACCTCCGTACCATTATAGGACTTTGCGATGAAGTATGAGCTTGCGTACTGCGTTGCACAGGCACCAAGTCCGTTCAGACCGAGTGAATACTCATACGCACCTGAGTCGGAGTTGTTCTGGTACTTACCGCCGGCGTAAAGCTCACAGTAGACGAGATCCCAGTTCCATCTTTGTTCCGCTTCATTCCATCCGAGTGGGATACCACGACCGAAGTCCTCTACTTCAATAGAGTGGTCACGGTAAGCGGTAATGATTATCTCATGTCCGTAGCCCTCACGAGCTTCATCGACGGAGTTGGAAAGTATCTCAAAAACCGAGTGTTCGCAGCCCTCAAGACCGTCCGAGCCGAATATTACCGCAGGACGTTTTCTGACTCTATCCGCACCTTTGAGTGATTTAATTGACTGATTATTATATGCCGTTGTAGAATTTTTCTTCATAGATATCCTTATTTTTGAGGAAACAAAACTTCAACCACTTGTTATGATTGAAGTTCTGATTCATTTATTTGATTTTATCGACCCATGGGGATGATCGGAACACCGCCGTTTACTGCTGTGATTTCAGCAACGATAAGGGCAGCCTTTGCACTCATCTGCTGAACGAGAGCAGGACAGTTCTTCTTGAACTCATCAGCGATGTCGATTGTATGCCAGTCGATTTCGCCCTTTGTACCGGGGTTGAACACGAGCATTACGCCGAACGAAACGGAAAGTACGAAAGGTCCTTCGGGTTCAAAGCGGAGTGTACGGTTGAATGTTACCTTAACACCTGCGTCTCCCATGAGCTGAGCAACTATTGTATCCTTAACGCCGAGCTTGAACTGGCTGGAGCCCTGAGCGGGACGTGTGGTTTCATAGTTTACGTTTTCGAGAACGATTCTTCTTTCAGCGAGGAAGTATCTGTTGAAGTCAAAGCCTTCGGGGGTGTGGTAACGGGGAGCTTCGGGTTCAACATTTGTCATGGTTGCGTTTTCCACAGCTGCGGGGGTTTCTTCTGCTTCCGCTACGGGAGTTTCCTTTTCGGGAGCAGTGTTTTTATTTTCGTTTTCGTTATCCTTAGGATTATTTTTCTTACCGAATATAGCCATTATTATAACGCCTTTCGTTGAATATTGATTTTTTATATTTTGATTTTATTGCTTAATCCGCATTTTCCGTTGTTTCGTCGGTTTCTATCACCATGTCAGTTCGCATTACTCTGAACACCGTCCAGCCGTTTTCAACACGATATGCCGCAACAAGTCCGGATGAATTTTGCGATATGGAATCATAGGTGAACGGAAGAACTATATCTCCGACTCTGTCTATCATGCCGAATCTGCCGTCGTCCGTTTCGAGAACTGCAAGTCCAGACACAAACGGAGAAGCAGAGGCATATATAGGTTGAGCTATCCAGCCGTATTCCACGCTGTAAAAGCCGTATTTTCCATCCTTTTGGAGGAGAAGCGTACCATCGGAATATCCCTCAAGAGTAAATCCGGCAGGGATATCGAATCCGGTACCGTCCACACGAATGAGGGTACTGTAATCCTCAACCACACGAACAACGCCACGGACAGCGTAGTTATAGTAATCGACCGTCTGGAATCTGACACGCATAAGTCCATTGTCGAAGTAATAGAAGCCCATGCTTTCTATTCCGTTGGTCATTGGGGGGAGCATAAATTCTTCCACGTATCTGTCATACTGGTTGACGTAGACACGGGTATTTGCGAATGCTTTTACACCGTTTTCGTTGATGAGGCACATTTCACCACGGCGTGAATTAAGCTCCACGGCGGCGGCACGATTTGAGGTAAACGCATATGCCTTTGCAAAACGATAATCGGTGAGGTTTCCCACCTTTGAACCATTCTCGTTTTTCACGGAATAGGCATAGGAGGGATATACTGCATCTGTCGCAGCTTCTGTGTCGGTGTCGGTTTCGGGTTTCTCTTTAAGCTCGACATATACAGATGTAGAATCAGATGCACCATAGCCTAATGGGAAATCGAAGGAAAGACCGACATCGGGAATATCCGTACCGAGTTTAGCAGAAACAAAGCTCTTGCCATCCTCAGCAAGGGTATAGTAAAGGGTTTCGTCACCGTCCACTCTCATGAACACGGGTTTTCCGTCCTTATCACGCATATATGCCGGTGAATATTTATCATACGGATAGCGTGAAAGGGGAGTACCGTTTTTATCAATCAGGTAAATTTCATCACCGCTGTCCATGAGGATATAACCCATATAAAGCTCGACCGCATTACGCAGTTCTTTTACGATTTCCGTCTCGACATAAGGTTCAGAGTCGTCATCGGGGAAAACTACGGTATTTTTCTCGACCATGATACGGCTGAGAGCAATTTTACCGGGGAGCTTGAAGTCGAAACGCATTTTTGCAAGAGCAGAGCTTTCGTCAAAGGTATCGGTATAGTAATAACCGCCTTTTTCGTAAGCATTAGTATACGGAATCGACTTGGTTTTATCCTGAAGTTCGGTGGAGGTATAGACGTTTTTTGTATTTATGACCCTCTGAACCGTGATATATGACGAGTCGGATTCATCGTCCGCTTCATCAGCTTCGGTTTCGGGACGGAGGGCAGGGAATGACGAAAAGATATCGTTATTCGTTTCAGTGGATGTGACCTTATTGCTTTCACCGAAGATTTTATATCTATCGAGGAAAGAGAAGTCATAATATCCGAGGAAGTAGAGAAGTACAAGAGCAGCCACGCCGAACACCAGCACGAATGCGAGCAGTGACCTGATTTTTGAGTGAAAGGTATGCATATGTACTCCTACTTATGATACTTTGAGCCTGCGGAAATTTCGCCTGCACGATAGAGCTGTTCAAGGAGCATAACTCTGAAAAGCTCATGGGGGAAGGTCATTTTAGAGACGGAGAGCTTCATTTTCGCAATGGATTTCACGCCATCGGAGAGACCGTGAGACGAGCCTATGACGAACACGACTTCCGAATATCCCGACAGAGCAAAGTCTGAGAGCTTTTCCGAAAATTCCTCAGACGAGAGCTGTTTACCCTCAACGCACATAGCAACAACGGCGGCTCTTGGTGGGATTTCAGCCTTAATTTTGGCTTCTTCACGCTCAAGTGCGGCTTTTATCACGGCATCGGAGGGATTATTGGGGAGAAGTTCGGGTTTCGGTTCGACTACGGTGACCTGAAAATGCCTACCGAGTCTTGTCAGGTATTCATCTGCGGCTTCACGGAAGAAGGTCTCAGTGAGCTTACCCATTGCAATTATTTTGACTTTGAGCATTATTTTATGAACATCAACCCGATATAGCTCACGGCGATAGTCAGAAGCAGGGGAAGTATTATATATATAAGGCTTCTTGCTTTTTCCTTATTTTCGCTTTGCTTACCGAGGAACTCCATTTTTTTATCATTGCTCCAATTTTCGGGAAGCTCATCTATATTACGTTCCGCACGGTCGAATGTGAAGCCGTTTAGAACATAGAAAGCCACAAACGAAACTGCAATTGCCACTCCGTAAAGGGAAGTACCTACATAATATATAGCGAGTATACCCGTTCTTTCGGACAGCAGGATAATAAGCTGGAGGAGCAGGTAGAACAGAGCAAAATTAAGCAGCAGCAGACCTATCTTCCGCCACACGGAGCTTTTGGGTTGATTCTGTTTTTTCATTTTAAGTAAATTACTTTACCTGAGTAGCTCCGGCTTTTCTTACGCTGAGAACATGGCAAGCACCCTCACCGAATACGGAGTTCATCTTAGCTGCATATTCTTCAACATTTTCGAGCGGAATGAATGCCTGGATAGTACCTGCAAAGCCGCCGCCGTGTACTCTGCATACACCACGCTTGCCACGGAGGAATTCATCTGTAAGGCAGAGAGCGAGGGAAAGACCCTGTTCCTGTACGTTCTTTGTGGTATATACGTTCTGGAGGTATCTGAAAGAAGAAAGACCGGAAGCGGTAACGCCCTGCATGAATCCATCG
>CAYTLG010000027.1:0-14683 GCA_964438725.1 uncultured Ruminococcus sp.
GGGTAAGTATATGTACTACGCTTCGTCCGGATATACTCCACGTTGCTGGATATACCTTCTTTCGGGAAAGGTGCATGGCGAGATAAACGTCGTTCGTGCGATTCAGGAGTCGTGTAACTACTTCTTCTACGATGTGGGACGACAGCTTACGATACGCAAAATAAATGAGTACAGTAAATACTACGGTCTCGGCGAGCATACAGGTATAGAACTCAGCGAAAAGACAGGTATTCTTGCAGGTCCCGATTACAGAGCAGACAACGGACTGGACGAATGGAGCCCGGGTGACACGTTGCAGGCGGCGATAGGTCAGTCCGACAA
Source organism: uncultured Ruminococcus sp. (assembly GCA_964438725.1). Classification (GTDB taxonomy): domain Bacteria; phylum Bacillota; class Clostridia; order Oscillospirales; family CAG-272; genus UMGS1696. The sequence continues at coordinate 322 of CAYTLG010000027.1, forward strand.
CCTTTTCACTCCGCTTCAGATATCGTCATACTTCGCAACCATTCTGAATAGCGGAAAAAGATATGCCTGCCATGTGCTGTCCGAGGTGCATGACTACGCTTCGGGAATGGTCACATACAGAAAAACTCCTGAGATAATGAGCAGCTTTGAGTTAACGGATGAGACACTTGCCGTCGTTAAGGAAGGCATGAGAGGCGTTATGGATAACGGTTCTGCGGCTTCGGTATTCTCAGGCTACGAAATATCTGTCGGCGGTAAAACAGGTACGGCTCAGGTATATTCCGATAAGTCGGATAACGGTGTTATGGCGGCATTTGCTCCGTTTGAAGAACCCGAAATAGTTGTTACCTGCGTTATTGAACAGGGTTCGGGTGGTACTGAAGCGGGTTATTCCGTGCGTGACGTGTTCGACTACTACTTCAAGGTCGGAAAATGGGCGGAAGATGACGGTACCGATGCAGAAGCAGAGACAGATACCGCCGAAAACAACGATATATCCGAAGAAAGCGATGACGGAAATGAATAATATTGGCGAGATAATAGAAATACTGAAAAAACTGTACCCCGATGCCTCATGCTCACTTGAATATGGTAAGGATGCATGGAAACTTTTCGTTGCGGCACGTCTTTCGGCACAGTGTACGGATGAGAGGGTGAACATAGTTTGCAGACCCCTCTTTGAAAAATATCCAAACGTATACAGCATGGCGGTGGCTGAAATTACCGAGGTCGAGGAGATAATTCGCCCCTGCGGACTTTACCACACAAAAGCGGAAAGCATAGTTGCGGCTTCAAAACTTATAGTCAGCGAGTTCGACGGAAAGGTTCCCGAAACAATGGAGGAGCTATTGTCACTGCCGGGAGTCGGAAGAAAAATAGCGAACCTTGTGCTTGGCGACATCTTTGGAGTACCGGGAATCGTTGCCGACACGCACTGTATAAGAATAAACGGCCGTCTCGGATTCTATCCGGAAGCATTAAAGGATGCGGTGAGAGTAGAGCGAATACTTTCGGATATCGTGCCGAAGGATGAGCAGACCGATTACTGTCACAGAATGGTGTCGTTTGGTCGAGAATACTGTACGGCGAGAGCACCGAAATGTACCTCATGCCCGATATGCGACTATTGCGACTCATATAAAAAACAACAAGGATAAACAAAATGCAGAAAATATATTTACCACCTGAGGTGTGCTACGTTATAAACAAGCTGAACGAGGCAGGCTATGAGGCTTATGCTGTCGGCGGTTGTGTAAGAGACCACCTTATGGGAAAAACACCGGGAGATTATGACGTTACCACATCCGCAAAACCCGATGAAATGCTTACAGTGTTTGCAGATGACCGTGTGATAGAGACAGGACTCAAGCACGGAACACTGACTGTGCTGAAAAACGGAATGCCGATAGAAACTACTACCTACCGTATAGACGGCTCATATGCTGATGGACGGCATCCCGATAAGGTAACATTCACACCTGAGCTTAGTCTTGACCTTTGCCGACGTGACTTTACCGTAAACGCAATGGCATATTCCGAGAAAAAGGGGATAATCGACCTTTTCGGCGGTGAAGATGACCTGAAAAACGGTATCATTCGCTGCGTAGGCTCCCCTGATGAAAGATTCCACGAGGACGGACTGAGAATACTCCGTGCGATGAGATTTGCCTCCGTGCTTGATTTTGAGCTTGAAAGCGAGTGTGCATCCTCCGTTATTCGTCTGCGTGAGCTTCTCTCTAAAATATCACGTGAGCGAATTTATACGGAGACGACAAAGCTGCTTCTCGGTCGTGGTGCGGGACGAATACTTTCCGCTTTTTCCGATGTTGTATCGTTCTTCCTCAGCGAGCTTGACTGCGGAATGGTTGAGAGAGCCGCCGAAAAGATAGACAAATGCCCGAAAAACTATGAAATGCGATATGCAGTCTTATTCTCCGAGCTTGGCAAGAATGCAGCCAGAAGCTCAATAAACACTCTCAAACCCTCGAATGTTGAGCGAAATACCGTGCTTATGTATCACGAATACAAAAACGACACGGCATATCTCAACGGAAAATACGAAATACGTAAGCTGATATCCAAAACAAGCGATGATTTTGCAATCTCACTTCCCGATATGCACTATGCCTGCGGAATTATATCAGCCGAAGAACGTGAGTGTGGCATAAGTGAAATAAGCGGAGTTATCGAGAGGGATGAGGCAAGAAAGCTGTCCGACCTTGCAATAGACGGAAAGGTGCTTATGACACTCGGATATGCAGGGCAGAGTATAGGACGTGAGCTTAACTCCCTGCTTGACTGCGTTATGTGCGGAGATGTGGAGAATACTGTCGATACTCTTATGGAAAAAGCAAAAAAGGACGTGCAAAGCGTATGAATACACCTGAAATCAAGAAAAAAGAGACTAAAAAAGCTCCTCGAAACTGCGAAAGCTGTGCGTATTACGATGTGATAGACGAGGACGGTGACTACGGCTGTGTTGTCGATGTAGACGAGGATGACGCATACCGTGAAAGGGAGGATGTAAGAAGCACCTGCCCATACTATAAATTCTATGACGAGTACAAATCCGTACAGAAACAGAACTGAGCGGAACTTTATATCAAAACAAAAGGAATTGACAACATGAAAGCAGCTTCTCCGATTAACATACCGAACGTAAGCGAAAGACGGCACGTGCATATAGTGAATCCGTCCGCAGGAAATCGAAAATACTATACAGCCGCAGCTCAGGCTATAAAAAAGAGCGGTGAAGAAATGCTCGAAAGTACCTCCGGTGATAACCTGAGAGAGCTTGTGGCAGACCTTTTCAGACGTGACCCATTTGTCCATGCGATAGTTTACGGCGGTGACGGAAGCGTATATGAGACAGTTAACGGAATAATGGAGTCTGGTTCGGCAAAAACGGCATCGTTCTCGATATTCCCGGCAGGCAGCGGAAATGATTTTTCAGCCTTTGCCAATGACAGCGGAATTTTCAAAAAGGCAGAGCTTAACAAAATAGACCTTATCTCTGTTACCTGCGGTGACAGAAAAAACTATTTCGCAAATATGATGAACATAGGCTTTGACTGCTCCGTTGTGCGTGAAACCTATCAGCTCAAGAAAAATCCGCTTCTTCACGGTTCGGCTGCGTATATTGCCGGAGTTGTAAAGACGCTTGCGATAAAAAAGACCGTGCCTGTGAAAATCAAGCTCTCAGGTTGCGTGTCTCTTTGGAACGGTGAACCTATCGATGATGTTGAGCTGTCAAAGGATATACTCCTTACCGCCTGTGCAAATGCTTCGTTCTGCGGAGGTGGATTCAAGGCAGCTCCACTTGCGTCTGTTACAGACGGACTTATGGACGTTCTTATTGTGAATGACGTGTCGAGAAGTAAATTTGCTTCCCTCGTTGGAAACTACAAAAAAGGCGATTACATTGACGAAAACGGATTTATCAAAGAGAATTTCCGTGGGATAATAGACTACTACCACTGCCGCAAAATGGAAATAAGCGGAACGGAGGCGTACTGCCTTGACGGAGAAGTTATGGATTCAGTCGACAATATCACAGCAGAAGTATGTCCGTCCTCCGTATTCTATGCCGCAATATAAAAAAGTGCTGTCGGTCGTGCCGTGCAACACTTTGATATAGGTCACGCTCCCCTGCGTTTCGGAACAAGTGCGACTATAAGAAGAATCACCGCCGCAATTATCACGAGCCACACAAGAGCCATTACGATATTCATCCCATCAGTGTCCTGAGCCTGTGCAGTGTCGCTGTTTTCACTGACTGAGCGTGATACCGAGCCTGATTCAGTGACAGTTTTATCGCCGTTTTCATTTATGTCATTCGTGTCGGCGGTATTGGGATAGTCACCAATCGGCTCATCGTTCGGATAGGCATATGGCGTGGATTCAGCGGCACCAATTGTACCCTCACCTGACGGAAGTACAGTTGCAGAGGATGGAACGGACAAAACAAACATACAGCATATACAGATAATAAGAGCCGTAACTGATAATAGTTTTTTCATGAAAACCTCCTGTGAAATATTAGCTGTCGGAGATTATTATTACCATAAATGTGAAAATTACTCACAGAAAGAAAAGGAAAGATATGGAAACAAAAAGATTTACGAAAATAGACGAGAGCTTTGTCTGTGCAAACTGCGGATATGAGGTGGAACCGCTTCGTTATACATGCCGTAACCACTGCCCGAAATGTCTTTCATCATTGCACCTAGACGTAAATCCCGGTGACAGAGCGGCAGGCTGTGGTGGAATAATGGATGCCATAGGAGCTGAACCCGACCCGAAAAAAGGCTTTATAATCACTCATAAATGCAGAAAATGCGGTGCTGTCAGAAGAAATAAGGCAGCGACAGACGACGATATTGATAAAATAATCAAGCTCACAGCAGAGCATTAACCGGAGGTATAATAAAATGGGACTTATAAAAGCAGCTTTGTCTTCCGTAGGCGGAGTTTTGGCAGACCAGTGGAAGGAATTTTTCTATTGCGATGCACTCGATAACGACACCCTTGTTGTCAGAGGAAGAAAAAAGAACTCCTCACGCTCATCAAACCGTGGTGACGATAATATCATCTCAAACGGCTCGGCAATCGCTGTTGCGGACGGGCAGTGTATGATGATAGTGGACCAGGGCAAAATAGTTGAGTTTTGTGCTGAACCCGGCGAATTTGTATGGGATTCTTCGAGTGAACCGTCAATTTTCTCAGGTGAACTAGGTGAAAGCATTGCGGAAACCTTCAAAAGTATCGGAAAACGTATTTCCTACGGTGGAAATGCGGCAAAGGATATGCGTGTGTATTACATTAATACAAAGGAGATAGTCGGAAACCTTTTCGGTACTGCTACTCCTATTATGTTCCGTGTGGTTGACTCACGTATCGGACTTGACGTTGACGTAAACCTCAGATGCAGTGGTACATACTCATATAAAATCACCGACCCGATTCTGTTCTATACCTCCGTTTGTGCGAATGTGAAAACAGAATTCAGTCGTGACGAGATAGACCGTACAATGAAGCAGGAATTTGTATCCGCACTTCAGCCTGCGTTAGGTGAACTTTCAGAGCTTGAGCTTCGTCCGAATCAGCTTCCGAAATATATGCCCGACCTTGAAAAAGCGATGAACAAGGCTCTTTCCGAAAAATGGAATAAGCTCCGTGGAATATCCATCGTTTCAATAGCAATGCCTAACATCTCACTCCCCGACGATGATGCAGAGCTTATCAAGACCGCACAGAAAACCGCAATGTACCGTGATCCCACAATGGCGGCAGCAACTCTTACCGGAGCACAGGCTGACGCAATGAAAGCCGCAGCAGCAAACGCAAACGGAGCAGCAACAGGCTTCATGGGATTCGGGATGGCTCAGAATGCAGGCGGCGTGAATGCTCAGGCACTTTACAATATGGGAAGCCGAAACGAACCTGTCCCCGTAAAAGCAGAGCAGACAGCAGACACATGGAAATGCTCATGCGGTGCGGTGAATAGAGGAAAATTCTGTACCGAATGCGGAGAAAAGCGAGTTACAGGTTGGAAATGCTCATGTGGTACAGTAAACACAGGCAAGTTCTGCTCGGAATGCGGAAAGAAAAAGCCGGCTGATGAAGTAAAATGTGCAGGATGCGGTTGGACCGTTAAAAATGGCGAAAAAGTGCCGAAATTCTGCCCTGAATGCGGAAAGCCGTTTGAAATATGAATGTACTTCACGAATACAAATGCCCGTGCTGTGGAGGTGGAATAAACTTTGACAGTACGGTACAGAAGCTGAAATGCCCGTATTGTGACACAGAGTTTGATATTGAAACACTGAACGACTGCGAAGCCGAGATGAACTCCGCACAGACGAGTGATGATATCAACTGGAACACGGAGGGCGGAGAATATTTCACCGAAGATGAGGCTGCCGGATTTTGTACCTTTGTGTGCAACTCATGCGAGGCGAGATTGTCGGAGAAGAAACGACCGCTGCGACCTCATGTCCATTTTGCGGAAATCCGGTCGTTATAAAAAGCCGTCTTTCAGGCTCAATGCGACCCGACCTTGTAATACCCTTTAAGCTCGATAAAAAAGCGGCAAAGGAGGGACTTATACGTCACCTTTCGGGAAAACCTCTGCTTCCGAAAATGTTCAAGGACGAGAACCACATTGACGAAATACGTGGAATGTACGTGCCGTTTTGGCTGTTCGATTCCGATGCGGAGGCTGACGTTTCATATCGTGCCACCAAGGTTAGAGTATGGCATGACCGAAACTTCAACTACACCGAGACTTCACACTTCCTTGTAAGAAGGCGTGGCAAGATAGGCTTTGACCATATTCCCGTTGACGGCTCATCAAAAATGGCAAACGACCTCATGGAGTCAATAGAACCGTTCGACCTATCCGAAGCTGTGGATTTCAATACGGCATATCTTGCAGGCTTTTTAGCTGACAAATACGATGTTCCCTCCGAGGACTGTGTTGAGCGTGCGAACGAAAGAGTAAGAAATACAACACAGACTGCGTTTACCCAAACAGTTCAGGGATATGCCTCAGTCGTTCCCGAACATTCTGCGATAAAGATAAACAACGGTCGTGTACAGTATGCACTTTTCCCGGTATGGATGCTGACTACACACTGGCATGACAACGATTATACCTTTGTAATGAACGGTCAAAGCGGAAAATTTGTCGGAGATCTGCCGACTGACGGAATTACCGCCGCAAAATGGTTTTTCGGATTGACCGTAGGTATCGGAGCTGTCGTAAGCCTTATTATGTGGCTTATGTGGAACGGTGGTATCTTATGAGGTGTGACATGACAAAACGTGTGAAATTATCGTTGGTTCTGCTTTTTGCGATCGTGCTTGTTCTAACCTGCCCGATTTTTGCCGACAGCGAATACAGCAGATTCATGGATATGGCAGAACTTACCACTTCATCCGAGCAGGAAGAAATATGCTCACGCCTTGACGAGATAAGCGAAAGAGAAGTATTTGACGTTGTTATATGCACAACTGAATCTATCGGGGATTACTACTACGTGGGTGACTATGCCGACGATATGTTTGACTACTGCGGATTCGGTCAGGGCGAGGACAGAAGCGGTGTAATACTCGTTATTGCTATGGAGTCCCGTGACTGTTATATCTCTACAAGAGGCTACGGTATTGATGTGTTTACCGATGCAGGACGTGAATATATCTTCGACTGTATCATAGATGACCTTTCAGACGGAAGATACTATGATGCTTTTACAACCTTTACCGAACTCAGCGAAAACTATATAAATCAGGCTAAAACAAGCAAGCCGTACGATGTCGGAGAAATGCCGAGACTTCCTTTTTCTCCGTCATATATAGCGATAGCCTTCTTCATTGGACTTATCATAGCGGGAATTGTTGTCGGTGTAATGCATTCGAGCATGAAAAGTGTCAGATATTCTCCGCTTGCTTCAAACTATCTTAGAAAAAACAGCCTTAACATCGCCTATGCAAGAGATATATTCCTTTATCGAAACGTAAGACGTACTCCGAGAGATACAGGATCAAGCAGTGGAGGAAGCAGTGGCGGTGGTGGAAGCCGTACTCACGTTTCATCGTCAGGTGCATCTCACGGCGGCGGTGGACGTAAATTCTGATGAGGTGAAAAATGGATAATATAACGATAAGAAAAGCAAAAAATGAAGATATTCCTGCGATAGGAAGGCTGCTGTACCAGATACATAAGGTTCATAGCGACCTTCGCCCCGATATATTCAAGTCAGGCGTAAGAAAATACACGGACGAGGAGCTTGCTGTAATACTGACCGATGAAAAACGACCGATATTCACCGCAGTACGTGACGGAGAGGTCGTGGGATATTCGTTCTGTATCTTCAAGGAGCTGAAAAACGACGGCAGTATGGTAGACCAGAAAATACTGTACATCGATGACCTTTGTGTGGACGAAAACGCAAGAGGCTGTGGAATAGGTACGCTCCTGTACGAATATGTGGTGGATTATGCAAGAGAATGTGCCTGCAATGCCGTTACGCTGAATGTGTGGGCTGACAATACCGCCGCAATGAAATTTTATGAAAAGATAGGGCTTAAAGTACGCTGTCTTACAATGGAAAAAATACTTTGACAAAAACAAAAACTGCCATACTCACCCTTTTGTTAGGATGGGTACGGCAGTTTTTTTATGCGATTATTCGTTTCTGAGAGCTTCTACGGGGTCTTTCTTTGCTGCAAGGTTTGAGGGAATAAGTCCGGATATCGTTGTCAGAATCATGGATATGAGTATGAGTGCGATACCGCCTGCGAGCGGAAGTCGTGCGAGGTTAGATATATCGGTGAGATGCTTGATAATTATGTTTGCGGGGATGCAAAGGAGAATCGTTACCAAAATACCGATAGCTCCGGCAGAGAAGCCGACGATAAGAGTTTCCGCATTGAATACACGTGAGATATCCTTCTTTGAGGCACCGACCGCACGAAGAATACCGATTTCCTTGGTTCTCTCAAGTACGGAGATGTAGGTGATTATGCCTATCATTATCGAGGATACAACGAGGGATATCGAAACGAACGCTATAAGAACGTAGGATATCACGTTGATTATTGTGGATATCGAGGACATCATAAGTGCAACATAGTCTGTGTAGTGGATAACATCCTCTTCAAGGCCTGCACTTGTCTTATTGGCATTGTATGCGGATATCATAGCGGATATCTCATCCTTTGCTTCAAAGGTGTCTGCATAAATGAGAATGTATGCGGGGTCATCGTAGTCAGCCTGACCGAAGAGCTTGAGGTTGTCGGAATATGTGGACTCCGATACAACTGCGGGCATATAGTCGGAGAATGAAGCACAGATATCTTCATCGGGCATGGTAGCGATAAGTGCGTCAAGTGCAGCTGCAAGCTCTTCTGTAGTGGAGGAGGAGAGAGCAGATTCGGCACTTTCCTTAGCCTGAGCCTTTATCATAGCTGAAACAGCTTCAAATGCGATGGAGTTTATATCGTCCTCACTCATCTGACCGAGATACATTGTTATGGTAGCCTCGTCCATTCCCTGAGCTTCGGGACTCTGGAGCATTGCCGAAAGAACAAGTCCGTTTATTTCTTCACTGCTCATTGCGGCAAGCTGAGCTTGTGCCATTTCGGCTACGTCCTCATCTGATATGCCTGCCATGTATTCTGTATAGATAACGGATGCTTCTGCATTGTTCATGCCGGAGATATTTTCACGGATAGCGGAAGCCTTTTCAGAGACGGACATATTGGCAGGGTCGTTGTCGTCTGTGAGGAATGGAAGTCCTGTGAGTACGTCAACGCTTTCGTCTGCTTTCTGAGCCTTGACAATGTTGGAAACTTCAGCCTTGTCTATGATGTGCTGTGTAAGGGAGGGGAGATAACCTATTGCACCGTTGAGTGAGGTTGCAACAGCTTCGGGATTGGGTCTGATAATGCCGACTATTTCTACACGTTCGCTTTCACTTACAGTGTTTGTCATGTAGAGTGAGTTTTCACCTACATATTCCCATGTGTCACCGTTCTGTTTGTACATATCGGAGGCTGTGAGAAGTGCAAATTCATAGCCGAGGAAGTCATCGTAGGTATATTCATCGGATACAACGTCCATTTCTTCACCCTTCATGGCTGCGGACATTATTTCCTTGAGTTCGTCCTGGGGCTTGATGCCGAGTGCATAGAGGTATACGTCATTGATTCTGTTGTTTCCGTCAATAATAAGAACGACTTCGTTGTAGCTTTCGGGGAGACGACCTGCTATAACGTCGTACTGACCCTTTATAAGATCCATGTCGGAGGGCATTTCGTCCCAGATGTTGATGCTCATCATGGACGCATAGTTTGACTGAGATGCGAGGGACGCTCTTGCCTCACCCATTGAACCGAACATTTCTGAGGGATTGAGCTGTACGGGAATGCCGTTTTCATCCTTTTCGGTTGCGGAGTATATGTAGAGCGGAACATCGTAGCCGTATGAAACCGCAGAAGCATATCCGTCAAGGTCTCCGCCGTGGTCGTTTATGTAGTCGATAAATTCGGAGAGGTTGTTTCTCTGAATATCAATGCTTGTCATGGTGTCCATAAGGTCATACATCATTGTGTTTGACTTGATAACACCGTCGGTCGCTTCTTCTTCGAGGGACTGTCTTGCTTCGGTCATCGCACTTATCATAGAACTCATGTCTACGCTTTCACGGGTGACCTCAAGGGGATAAGCCGAAAGTGTATCCTCCTGAACCTTATTTATATATTCGTTGATACCGTTCGAGAGGGAGAGAATAAGGGCAATACCGATAATACCGATACTTCCTGCAAATGCGGTAAGAATGGTTCTTGCCTTTTTCGTCATAAGGTTGTTAAGGCTGAGACCGAGAGCGGTTCCAAATGACATGGATGTGCGTTTTTTCTTTGATTTTGAGCTGTCACCCTTTGTTTCGGGCTTTGTTTCTGCCTTTTCGGAGATGTATTCACCGCTGTCCGAGTATTTTTCAGCCTTTTCTTCCTCATCTGTGTAAGGATTGGAGTCCGATACCACACGTCCGTCAAGAAGTCTTATGATTCTGGTGGAATACTGTTCTGCAAGCTCAGGGTTATGGGTTACCATGATAATGAGCTTGGTTTTTGCTACCTCACGGAGAATATCCATTATCTGGATAGAAGTCTCTGAGTCAAGGGCACCTGTCGGTTCGTCTGCAAGGAGGATATCAGGGTCATTTACGAGTGCTCTTGCGATAGCAACTCTCTGCATCTGACCGCCCGACATCTGAGATGGCTTTTTCTTCATCTGGTCACCGAGACCTACTGCACGGAGAGCATCTTCGGCTCTTTTACGTCTTTCTGCCTTGGAAACACCGGAGAGAGTCAGTGCAAGCTCAACATTTGCAAGAACGGTCTGGTGCGGAATGAGGTTGTAACTCTGGAAAACGAAGCCTATTGAGTGGTTGCGGTAGGTATCCCAGTCACGGTCGGTGAAGCTGGAGGTGGGTTTGTGTCTTACGTAAAGCTCACCGGAGGTATAACGGTCAAGTCCGCCGATAATATTAAGGAGAGTTGTTTTTCCGCAGCCCGACTGACCGAGGATGGAAACGAACTCATTCGGACGGAAAGCAATGGATACCTCATGAAGTGCGGTTACGTTGCCCGATGGGTAAACTTTTTTGATTTTTGACAGATTGAGCATCAAATATACCTTTCAGAAAACATATGTGATAGTTAAATATTTTACTGTACAAGTATACCACTTTGACAGTTTCCTTTTCTATGTTCAGATTTTAACAAAGGTTGATTTTTTATAAACAAACGGTAATATTTTAGACGGAATCGACTATAAAACCGAATTTAACTAAACCCCTTGTTTTATTGCTCTAAAAAATAAAGATACTTTAAATTGCGTATAAGGATAAAAAAACCGAATATTTTTTGTGTATATATCGTTTTAGTTCATATGCTCCAATAAATATTTTTCTTTAGGAGGTGAATTTCCTACACAATGCAGGGTCAAAAATAATTGAAATCAAAAAAACTGTGTGGTATAATATGGAATATAAATTTAATATAAAAGAGTAAAAATATATGCAGAAAATTCTTGTCCTTGACTTTGGTGGTCAGTATAATCAGCTGATGGCCAGACGTGTACGTGACCTTCATGTGTACGCCGAAATCGAGCAGTATAACGAGATAACTCCCGACGAGATTGTTGAGAGGGGTTATGTCGGCGTGATATTCACGGGTGGTCCGAACAGCGTTTATGATGAGACCTCTCCCCACTATGACCCGAAGGTGCTTGAACTTGGTGTACCTGTCCTTGGAATATGCTACGGAGCCCAGCTTACGAGTTACATGGCAGGCGGAAGTGTCATAACAGCGGAAACATCGGAATACGGCAAGATAGGAATCAGCGTGACAAAGCGGGATTCACTTCTTTTTAAGGATGTACCCGACGAGAGCATTGTCTGGATGAGCCACACAGACAGAATAGACAGACTTCCAGATGGATTTGAGGTAACAGCGGTAACGGAAAACTGTCCCGTTGCGGCGATGGAAAACAGCGAAAAGAGAATATATGCGGTACAGTATCACCCGGAGGTAACACACAGTGAATACGGAAAGGTAATGCTGCGAAACTTCCTGTACGAGGTATGCGGATGTGCAGGTGACTGGCAGATGGATTCGTTTATCGAGGACACTGTTGCATCGCTTAGAGAGCAGATAGTGGATAAAAAGGTAATACTCGGTTTATCCGGAGGAGTGGATTCATCCGTTGCGGCAGGACTTATCAGTCGTGCGGTAGGAGGTCAGCTCACCTGTGTATTTGTAGACCACGGACTCATGAGAAAGGACGAGGGTGACTTTGTTGAGCAGACCTTCACGAGACTTTTCGACATGAAATTTGTACGTGTGAACTGTCAGAAACATTTTCTCTCATGTCTGGGGGGTGTATCTGAGCCTGAGCGTAAGCGTGAGATAATCGGAACGGAATTTTACAAGGTATTCTGGGACGAAGTCAAGAGGCAGGGTGGAGATGACGCATATTTTGCCCAGGGAACGATATATCCCGACTGTATAGAATCGGGCAAGGGAAGTGCGGACAAGATAAAGACTCACCACAACAAGGTAAAAATGCCTGATGATGTTAAATTTGATGGCATAATCGAGCCTCTTGCAAGTCTTTTCAAGGATGAGGTACGCAGGGTAGGAGAACAGCTTGGCATTCCGCACGAGCTTGTATGGAGACAGCCATTCCCCGGTCCCGGACTTGGTGTACGAATCATAGGTGAGGTTACTGAAGAAAAGGTAAAGATACTTCAGGAAGCGGACTGGGTTCTGCGTGACGAGATGGCGAAGAACGGCTATGAAAGGGAAATGGCACAGTTTTTCTGCGTCCTTCCCGGAGTAAGCACGGTCGGTGTAATGGGAGACCACAGAACCTACGACCATCTTCTTGCGATTAGGGCAGTAACGACCGATGATTTTATGACGGCTGACTGGGCAAGGATACCGTACGACATACTTTCGGCTGTATCGAATCGCATAACGAACGAGGTCAAGCACATTAATCGTGTAGTTTACGATGTAACGAGCAAACCGCCGGCGACCGTGGAGTGGGAGTAACTTGTAGTTTAAGGGTGGAGCCAACCATCCCACTCATGAGAATTTATCGTGATAACAATATGATTTTTTGACAATATGGCGGTCGCTCATAATATGCAAAAAAAGTAAGAATTGTATGGTAAAATATCGTAATGTGTGATATAATATTTATCGGAACTTCCGATGTGCCGTATTCAAACTACTGCGGCAGATCAGCAGGAATTTATTAAAGGAGATATAAGTATGAGCAATGTACGTCCCGAATCAATGGCACGTATCAACACAAAAGAACTTGCAGATGCATTCATTGACGAGCAGGTAAAAGCTATAAGAGAGCAGGTTGGAGACAAAAAGGTTCTTCTCGCACTCTCCGGTGGTGTAGACTCATCCGTAGTAGCGGCACTTCTCATCAAGGCGATAGGCAAGCAGCTTGTATGTGTTCATGTAAACCATGGTCTTATGCGTAAAGGCGAGAGTGAGCAGGTCATCGAGGTATTCAGAAACCAGATGGATGCAAACCTTGTTTACGTTGATGCAACCGACAGATTCCTCGATCTTCTTGCAGGAGTAAGCGAACCTGAGCAGAAGAGAAAGATAATCGGCGGTGAATTTATAAAGGTATTTGACGAAGAGGCTTCAAAGCTGACAGGTATCGAATTCCTTGCACAGGGAACTATTTATCCCGACATTCTCGAATCTAAGGGAGTTAAGGCTCACCACAACGTAGGCGGACTTCCCGAAGATATGAAGATGGAACTTGTAGAACCCGTAAAGCTCCTCTACAAGGACGAAGTAAGAGTAGTGGGTGACGCACTTGGACTTCCCCACAGTATGGTATACCGTCAGCCGTTCCCGGGTCCCGGACTTGGTGTACGCTGTCTCGGTGCTATCACAAGAGATAGACTCCATGCTCTCCGTGAAGCAGACGCTATCCTCCGTGAAGAGTTCGACAAGAGCGGACTTGCAGGAAAGGTATGGCAGTACTTCATCGCAGTTCCCGACTTCAAGAGCGTAGGCGTTCGTGACGGAAAGAGATACGAGGGATGGCCTGCAATCATCCGTGCGGTAAATACCACCGACGCAATGAGTGCAACCATCGAAGAAATCCCGTACTCTCTCCTTCACCACATAACAGACCGCATTACCCACGAAGTTGAAGGAATCAACCGTGTAGTAATGGACCTCACCCCGAAGCCGATCGGCACGATCGAGTGGGAATAAAAAACTATCGTCTTTTGAGTCCCGAAAACCCTTGAAA
>CAYTLG010000028.1:0-14605 GCA_964438725.1 uncultured Ruminococcus sp.
GCTGTATAGAATATGATGAGTAACCATTTCAGCGATATACTGAACAGTATTCTCAGCATACTTACAAGCAGGAAAAATCCGACACCGACAGAAACCGTAAGGATAAGTACAGTTTTATCTATCGCAGGGGCATTTGTTGCAAGCACCTGTAAGTCGGGTTCAGCAAGCGTGATGATAAATCCAAGCACGAAGCTGAGAGTGAGAATGAGCCAAAGCTTACGTGATTTCGTCAGTTTCGCACCGATATGATTTCCCATCTGGGTCATCGAAACGTCCGAACCAATAGTGAACAGTGCCATGCCGAGGATTATCATTACCGAACCGATAAGGAACGACAGCATAAGTCCACTGCTGACCGGGACGAAGAAAAGGCACAAAAATGCGACTATCAGCGTTATCGGCAGTACCGAAGCAACTGATTCACGCAGCTTTTCCATGAGAAGGCTTTTAGGGAGCAATGTTTTTCCTCCTTTGTGTTAATTGAATTTTATGGGGTTGCTTATTTTATAAGATTGAATAAAAATATTACGACACCGAGTATTACGAGAACCACACCTGTTGCTCTGTTGAGTGTTTTTGCGTCTGCCTTATTTGCAAATACCGCAGCTATTCTTGCCCAAAGAAGTGTGAACACTATCGAGAGCAGAAGCACGAGCATATTCGGCATTCCACCTAAAACAAAGTGTGAAAGTGAACCTGTGAGTGCGGTGAACGTCATAATGAACACACTTGTTCCAACAGCTGTTTTAAGCTCATATCCAAGAATCGAGGTGAGGATAAGGAGCATCATCATTCCGCCGCCGGCACCGATAAATCCGCAGATAAAGCCAATCAGCGTACCGCAGATAATGGACTGTATCGCACGTTTTTTGGCAGAGACGCTCATCATGTTCTCTTTTGTTGTCATAACAGGCTTAACAATGAATTTAATACCAAGAATAAACGTCATGAATACAGAGAAGTTACCCATCGTAGTTGAGGGTACAAGGTTCGATACATAACTTCCGACGACGGTGAACACAAGCACTGACACCATCATTATCAGACCGTTCTTGATATCGAGATTCTTGTTTTTGCCGTATGTGTAAGCCGATACCGCACTCGCAAGAACGTCAGAGGCAAGAGCGATTCCGACTGCCATATATGCGTCCATTCCGAGGAAGGTAACAAGCATAGGTGTTATTACGGCTGCGGCACTCATACCTGCAAAGCCTGTACCAAGACCCGCTCCCATTCCTGCGAAGAATGTCACGAGAATTATTTTGAGTATTTCCATGTTATTTTCTATCTCCGAAAAAGTCATTCATTCGAGAACTATTATACCATATTTTCAGAGTACAAAAATGGAGATAGTGTAAATTTAAATAGTAAAATTACGCATTTATGTTCATTTCACCTTAATCTCAAGGCAATCGGCAAGTCCAAGATCACGGCTTCTTTCGTCAGGCTGATGTCCGCCTACATAGAAGCTGATTTTTCCGTCAGGTACTACTCTTTCGCCGTTATCGAGAACCGCACGTGTCCAGAATCCGTCAATCTTCACGCTTACTTCACGCTCTTCTCCCGGTGCAAGCTCTACTGCAATAAGTCCGCAAAGCTGGAAATTCGGTGTTACTGTACGTGAATCAGTGTAGGAAGCATAAACCTGAACTTTTTCTAAGCCATCCATGCTGCCGCTGTTCTTGACCTTGACTTTTATCTCATATCCATTTTCCGTTTCAGCTATATTCGCTTCGGAATAGTCGAATTTTGTATATGAAAGACCGTATCCGAACGGATAAAGCGGTTTTTCGTTTATATAGCGATATGTTCTTCCTGCCATACTGTAATTTGTAAAATCGGGAATTGTATTGCTATTCTTGTAGAATGTAACGGGAAGTCTGCCGCTCGGTGAGAATTTACCTGCAATAAGCTCTGCAACAGCCATACCGCCTACCGCACCGGGATACCACATATCAATGACAGCATGAACCTTTGATGTAAGTTCTTCACCGATATCCATAGCACCGCCGCCCATAAGAACGATTACAACGTCATCGCAGACCTCGCATACACGTTTAGCAAGCTCCATCTGTGTTTTAGGAAGTCTGAGCGATACTTTATCACCGTTATCAAAGTATTCGTTCTTCATTCCAGTTTCCTCACCCTCGATTGTACAGTCAAGTCCAAGGCAAAGTACGGTTATATCGGCGTTTTCAGCATAAGCAATACCCTCGCTTATCATATTTGTAAAGCCCATGCAGTCGTTTCGGTTGTCTACCCATACATTGCATCCCTTTGCAACACGAACATTTTCGGAGCCGAATATTCTTCTGATTCCGTCTGCGGGAGTGATATATTCCGAGGCCATACCGTTATAGTTACCCTCAAGAGCGATATGGGACATTGAGTTCGGACCAATTACGGCGATTTTTTTGTTTTCAGCAGGATTCAGCGGCAGGAATCCATCATTTTTAAGAAGAACTGCACATTCACGTGCTGCTTTAAGGTTAAGCTGTCTGAATTCTTCACAGTCGAGCTTATCGAACGGTATATCGGAATACGGTCTTTCGTCCTCAAATTCTCCAAGAAGTACACGTATTGTATAAACACGTACAGCAGCCTCTGTGATATCCTCCTCTGTTATAAGGTCACGCTCATATGCCTCCATAAGATGAGCATACGCACTTCCGCAGTTGAGGTGGCATCCGGCTTTAAGTGAGATAGCACACGCATCTTCTATTGTTTCCGTATAGTGATGATACGAGTAGATATCCTGTATTGCACCACAGTCTGAAGTGAAATATCCGTCAAATCCCCACTTTTTGAAAAGTATATCCTGCATAAGCTCAAGTGAAGCACAGCACGGATATCCGTTTGTTCTGTTGTAAGCACCCATTACGCCTGCAACCCCTGCATTTACAGAATATTCAAACGCAGGAAGATATGTTTCCCAAAGGTCGTGGTCGTTTACCTCAGCATTGAAACAGTGTCTGAGCGGTTCAGGACCTGAATGTACAGCAAAATGCTTTGCACACGCTGCGGCTTTGAGAAATTCTCCATCTCCCTGAATACCTTTTATGTAATTGACAGCCATAGATGAGGTAAGGTACGGGTCTTCTCCGAACGTCTCCTGTCCTCTTCCCCATCTTGGGTCACGGAATATATTTATATTGGGAGTCCAGTATGTAAGTCCCTTATATATATCATAGTCACCGTACTTCTGTGAGTTATTATATTTTGCTCTGGCTTCGGTGGAAACTGCTTCACCTACTTCACCTATCAGCTTCGGATCAAAGGTTGCGGCAAGTCCTATTGCGTGAGGAAATACCGTTGCCATACCGGATCTTGCTACACCGTGAGATGCTTCATTCCACCAGTTATATTCATTGATGCCAAGACGCTCTATCGCAGGTGAGTTATAAAGGAGCTGTGATGCCTTTTCCTCAACTGTCATTTGTGCGACAAGCTGCTCCGCTTTTTTTCTTGCAAGTTCTTTATTCATATCATTCCGTCCTTTCAGTTATACTGATTCAGAGTCTCTCCTTACATTATACATGATTCTCACAGAAATTGCACCTGTAAAATTAAATTTTATATAAAAAAACTCATCTTGAAACCACTCGGATTTCATTGTATAATTAAGAAAAAACGTATGGAGCGGAATTATGACAGAGAAAAACATATCATATGGTGAATTACCCGAACAGAAGCTCGATATTTATACGACCGATGAACCTGAGAAGCATCCTTTATTCGTGTATTTCCACGGAGGCGGTCTTGAAGGCGGTGACAAAACAAACGGCTCCCCTCTCGCATTTGAATACCTCGCAAAACACGGTATAAGTGTCGTCTCTGCTGATTACAGAATATATCCCGATGCTCATTTTCCTGATTTTATCAATGACGGTGCCGCTTGTGTTGCATGGTGCATAAAGAATCTTTCTTACAGTGAGCTTTATGTCGGTGGTCAAAGTGCAGGCGGATATATTTCAATGATGCTTGCCTTTGACAAAAGCTACCTTGGCAAGTATGGTATCAAAACGAATGACAACACACAAATCGCAGGATATTATCTTGATGCAGGACAACCTACTGTACACTATAATGTACTGAGAGAACGTGGACTTGATACAAGACTTATACGTGTAGATGAAGCCTCTCCGCTTTATTTTATTGAAGAAGTAACCGCCCCCGATTCTCTCCCAAGATATGAGCTGACTGTTTCAGACAACGATATGGTATGCCGATTTGAGCAGACATTGCTTATGCGACGTGCTATGATACACATGCGTTATCCCGAAGATAAGGTGACACTTAAAATTATGGAGGGATACACACACTGCGGATATGGTGGAGTTATTGAAGCCGACGGAACTCCGCTGTATGGAAAAATGGTTGAGAAATTCATAAAAGGATAACACAAAAGGACTGACCCTGTTTTTGCAGAGCAGTCCTTTTTATATATTCAGTTGATTCCGCTTACAAGTTCAAGAAGTCTCTCAGGTGTAACACTGTCGGAGATGTGTATTCTCTTTATAGCATACAGTGACTGCCCAAGACCTCGTACAAGTTCATGAACTCCCCATTCAGTCGAGAATGTAACTTCAAATCCCTCTTCTACGGCAACTCGTGCAGCATTATCGGTAATTTTACCCTGCGGATACGAAAGTGCGGTTATCTTTTCACCTGTGATTCCGTACAAAAGCTCCTGCGACTTTCCCAAATCATTACGCACAGCCGAAATATACTCTTCCTCAGTCTCACCGGGCATTGGAGTCATATCATGACGTGCGTTTTTCTCGTACTGTTCGCTTCTGTGCATATCATAGGTATGACTTTGTATGGATATTACACCCGACTCAACCATCTCTACAGCTTCTTCTGCTCCGAAATGCGGTGTTATCGGTGCATCGGTATCAAGGTAGGTATCTTTACCGAAGCTGATTCCTACAGCAAATATCACAGCATTCATTCCAAGCTCATCGAGAATCGGATATGCATATTCGTAATTACTGTAATATCCGTCATCGAACGTAATAAGAATCGGCTTTTCGGGAAGCTCACCACCATAGCAGACATAGTTCACCATATCTTCAAGAGTAACAGAGGTATATCCGTTGTCTGTAAGAGTCTGCATCTGCTCTCTGAATGATTCGGGAGACACTGTCATGTCGTTTACATAATCAGAGATATGGTGGTACATAAGAACGGGTACATCTTTTGTGTAATCCTCTGCTCTGAGCTGTTGTGCTTCAAAATATGTCGAGAAATATTCCTCTGCGTTATCAGTGGTCACAAGATATCCGAAATCATCGGGAATGTAAATGCTGTCGTCACCGAAAATTCTTGCGGCTGCCATATGACCAACATTGTTTCGGAAGTGCGTTCTGTCATAGAAATATCTCGGTTCAAAGCTGATTGATGAATACGAGAAATCCCAAAAATCAACAACTTCCGCAAGACGGGTATAGAACGAGCACACGGACTCCGGATAGAAATTGTTCATGTACTCATAGTATACAGGAGCTGTTACCACTATAAGATTAACACCATTCTCGTCACACATATCGACTATATTACGAACGCTTTCAATACACTCATCAACCGCAGGAAGCAGGTAATTTCCATGCGGATAGTTTGTAAACTCCGGATATGCCTTAAAATAGCTTTCCATATCGGAGATAGGTTCAATATCACGTCGTCTTTTATCGTATGCACCGGTCTGTTCATCAAATATATTGTAATATTGAGACAGCCATGTACGACTGTTATATGCTTTCAGCTTTGCAACACCGTACGAAGGAGTAGCAAAAAGGAAACGTGAGTAGAATCCAAGCGGGTCTGAACCGTCAACACGCGGCATCATTGAATGCGTGTACTTATTCGACTCCTCATCGTATACAGCACCGTTATCAAGATACACGTTTACAACGAGATTTTTCACCGTGTAATTCTCTATCATATACGCTACCATCTGCTCAACGTCAAGCATATCTGCACCGTACATTATCATATTGTAAAACTTAGCATCAAGATATCTTCCGAAATCCTCAGTCGGGAAAGATGATGTTGATGAACAGCCTATGATATATGAATCATATTCACTATAATGCTCATCAAGATATGATATCTTGGCAGTTCTGGGGTTGTTTGTGATATCGTAGCTGAACCAGTTCATTATCTTGTCGCCAAACACACCGAACGGGTCGGTAATGTAGTTGAACGCACCGATACAAACCAGTATAACTGCCACGACCGACACAAACATTGCCAGCCATTTTTTTGAATTCATTCTATTCTCCTAAAACCACAAATCCTGACTTAATACTGCTTGTAGATAAATTCTGACGAAATATATGAGCCTCGCATAATTCCGAAGAACAGTATCACAAGAACCGTTGCAAGCAGAACCAAAAACTGTATCGAACCATGCTTTCTGTTTACAACTGTAATAATACTTTCGTCGTGCTTCTCCTCATAGTATTCCACAAGAAGCATGAACAAAGCAGCAACAAATACAATTATAATGTCGGAAAGAGACAGTCCGAGTGCTGTTACTGTTCCATCCCAAAGCTCATGAATGTGCATTTTGGTTGGAGTTATGGTTCTCAAAATCAGCTTCAGTCCAACAAGAAGTCGTGGTGAACGTGTTATATAACGTCCGACAAAGACTATTAAAGCGGTTCTTACCATTCCGAATATCTTCCAGCCTTTAGAGTCAGAGTTAATATTCAGCTTTTTCTTTGCATTTGAGTATACTCCTGCAAGAAGAACCGATGAAGTGATTATTGCTCCGTTATAGAAACCGTATGCAATATATCTGAAATTAGCACCATGCCATATTCCAATGATAAGGTATATTATGAATGTAGCGAGTGTAGTAGGAAGTATTTTTCCGAATTTACCGCCAATCTTTTTTCTAGACCATTTACCGAGCTTACCGAACGGCTTTGAAAGTGACAGAGGATAGAACACGTAGTCCCTCATCCATCCGCCGAGAGTAATATGCCATCGTCTCCAGTATTCAGAAAGAGAATCTGCAAATATAGGTCTCTTGAAATTCTCTTCCATTGTGATACCGAACAGCTTTGCCGCTCCTATTGTAATATCAATACCGCCTGAGAAGTCACAGTACAGGTTTATGCAATACATAAGCACAGCGAATGCCGTAACAGCCCCACCGTAATTGTCGTATGATTTAAAAAATGCGGTAACAAGAACAGCGGCACGGTCTGCTATGACCATTTTCTTAAAATATCCCCACATCATACGCTGAATACCGTCACGCAAATTGTCTGTATTCAGCTGTGCAGGCTTTGTAAGCTGTTCTCCAAGCTGGTCATATCGTGAAATTGGTCCCTGAATTATCTGTGGGAAGAAAGACACAAACAGAAAATATTTCAGAAAATTATGCTGTGCATTATACTTTCCACGATAGCAGTCTATAACGTACCCAATAGACTGGAATATGTAAAATGAAACTCCAAGCGGAACAAGCAATGACGGTACATTCGGCTCAATAGTCTTTCCGAACACTGAGAATGCCGAGACAACTATATTTACGGTAAAATCGAGATACTTGAGAATATACAGCATACCGAAAAGTATCACGCAGACCGCCGCAACAACAGCTTTCTTTCGTTTGGTTATACTTTCATGCTTATCCTTTTCGCTTTTAGGTACGGAGGACTTTTCCGTATTCAGTTTTTCAAGGAATATCCCCGCAAAAAATGTCAGTCCTGCCGTAAAGATGAGGTATGCAACGGTCTTATATCCGCCACCATACAGATAAAAAACGCAGCTCGCCGCAAGTAAGGCACACCACGCATACTTCTTTGGAAGGATGTAGTACGCCCCGACAGTAACGGCGAGGAATACGATAAACGATACAGATATAAAATTCATTAGTCTCTCTTAGATTCGATAAGTTCGAGAATAGCATCAACAGAGTTGAAGTTTTCGGGAAGAAGGTCATCCACGTTAATTTCAACCTCAAATTCAACCATTATCTCGGAAACTATTGCAACAATGTCAAGAGATTCTATAAGACCGTCATCAATAAGCTCTTCTTCGTTTTCAAAATCCACATCGGGACATATGTCTGTAAGTATTTCAAGGAGCTTTTCTTTGTTTTCGTTTTTCATATTTTTATCCTTTCTTGTATATAAGAACCGAGGATTTCATTCCATCGGCTGTATAATCGTTGTTTTCATATGTTTTTTCAGCAGGCATGTATCCTTCACGAACCCACACAAGGCTTTTCTTGGGAACTATTCCGTTGTAATAACGTACAAGCTCACCTGCTATACCATGCCCTCTCATTTTCTCATCAACGCACAGGTGACGAAGCTCGAACGAGGCACGACCATGCACATAATGGAGTACACCGCCATCCTCATGGATAAGTATCTCAGAATTTTTTATGTTCTCCGACAGCTCATCAAGAGTCGGCAGACAACCCGTCATATGCGAGAAACTGTTTTCAAGTAAACCGTATACGAACTCAAGCTCAGATATATCGGCATGGCGGACTTTTGTCGGAAGCTCAACATTATCTGTGTCAGTCCTTGCAAAAACCATGCGTTTTCGGAAAAATTCACGTTCGAATCCGCAGTCACACATAAGTCTGTCAGCATTTATTAGTGCCTCATCCTTTGTCCGGAATGCGGTCTCGGTTACTGTCGTTTCATCAAGAAATCCAAAATCAGGTACTTCGTCACAGCTCATACAATAGTACAGTGTTGAGAAGCCGTCACGTCTGCGGATAATAAACAGGCTTTTTCCAACGGTCTCAAAGTACATTTTTCCGTCAGCTATGTATTTTTCGGCATTATCTTTTGAGATAAAGTAGTTTGTGACGTAGCCTTTTCCGAAATGGGAAGATGTGAGCCTATTAAGCTCGGATATATCAGTTATTTTTTTCATTGAAGTAGGTTTCCTTCAGTTTAGGACGGTCTATCTTTCCGTTTGCGTTCATCGGAAGAGTATCACTGATTCTCCAGACATTCGGAAGCATATAACGTGGCACTTTATCCTTTAATCTTGACGAAAGCTCAGTTACCTCAAGTGAGGATGTACAGCAGCAGATTATTGCGTCCTCATCTTCATCGAAGAAGCATATCGCATCACCCACACCGTCTATACCTGAAAGTGCTGTCTCTATCTCACCAAGCTCTATTCTGTATCCCATATGCTTGATTTGATTGTCACGTCTCGAAAGGAATACCAGGTTTCCATCTGGGAGTCGGCGTGCAATATCACCGGTACGGTATAGCTTATCGGGATAATATGGATTTAACGGATTTTGTATAAACGCACGCTCGGTTTTTTCTGCATCACCGAAATATCCCAGTGCAAGACCAATTCCACGAACGCATATCTCACCTGCTTCTCCGTTAGGTACAGGCTTAAGCTCATCGTCAAGAAGTATTACTTCCATATTGCGGCAGGCTTTTCCTATCGGTACAGACTCACCATCACAGAAATCTCTCTCAACAGGATAATATGTACAGTCAACAGTTACTTCGGTAGGTCCATAAAGATTTGTGAAGTGACATTCGGGAACAGCCTTTTTCCAGATATTGAGGTGCTTTGCCTGGAGTGCTTCTCCTCCGAGTATGACTTTTCTAACAGTTGAAGGCTGTTTTTTCTCAAAAATTCCGGAATCAGCAACCATTCTGAATGCCGATGTCGCCCAGATAAGTGCGGTAACTCCATGCTCATTGAGGCTGTCCACCAGGAGTGTCGGGAACATAAACAGCTTTTTAGCGATTATATATGTGGTACATCCGTTGCGTAATGTCTGATATATATCCTTTACTGATAAGTCAAAATAGAACGGTGCCTGATTTCCAAGGGTATCGTTTTCATTTATCCCCGTTGTTTCAGCCATCCACTCTGTAAAATCAATAAGGCTTCTGTGAGAGATAAGTATACCCTTTGGCTTTCCGGTTGAGCCTGATGTAAATATCATGTACGCAGGGTCTATATCAAGTACAGACTCCGATATACGATTCCATGAGTCAGGGGCACATTCCGTCTCCATAATTTCTTCGATTTGCAGAGTTTTGTATTTTTCGCTAAGATTTGCCGCAGTTTTTACATCCTTTGCGGTATACAGAACTGCGGACGGTTCTATCTGTTCAAGAATATCGTTCATTCTGTCAGCCGGCATTTTTCCATCTATCGGAACATAGCATGAACCGGCAAAAAGAGCCGCAAAGCATCCAACAAGCGAAACAGCACTACGCTCAACTATAACAGCTATGCGTTTTCTGATACCTCCGACCTCTTTGTACACAACATCGCCGGCATTTTTTGAAGCGGCAAGCAGTGCTGCAAAGGTAAATTCACGGCTGTCATCGGCAAAAGCAGTTTTGTTCGGCAGTCGCTCGGCAGTTTTTATGAGATATTCAGCGGCATTATTAAGCTGATACATAGCATTCCTCCACTATCGCAAATATTACACGTTATTATAACACAGGCATTCAAAAATGTCAATGCAACGACTGTTTTCGTCTTTATTTCTCAAGTGAATTATAATTATAATATTGAATTATTAGGAAACTATTGCTTTTCAGACAATGTTGTGTTATTATTGAATGATGTACGGATTTTTTAATTAATATGGAGGAAATATTTTGCTTTTCGGTAAACATCTTAACAAATATTATCTGAAATATTCCGCAATACTTCTTCTCGGAATATTCGCTCTCGTTATGGTCGATTACTTCCAGCTGACCGTTCCTGAGCTATACAGAACTGTCGTAAACGGATTGAACGACGGTGTTGTTACTCTCGCAGACGGAACTGTACGTGATTTTGACATGACGTTCCTGCTCGATGAAATATGCAGACCCATGATATTCATTATTGTTGTCATGGTCATCGGACGCTTCCTTTGGAGAATTTGCTTCTTCGGTTCTGCAATACGTGTCGAGACCGATCTCAGACGTCGTATGTTTGACCGCTGTAAGGATCTCTCCGTTTCGTTCTATCAGGTAAACAAAGTCGGCGACCTGATGGCACGATTCATCAACGACCTTCAGACCGTTCAGGAATGCTTCGGAGACGGTGTTCTTATGTTCTTCGATGCACTTCTTCTCGGAGTTCTTTCTATGTACAAAATGTGGAGAATGAACCACACGCTTACTGTTCTTTCCCTCATTCCTATGGTACTTCTTCTCACAGTCGGTACTATCGTCGGAAAGACAATGCAAAAGAAGTGGGAAACAAGACAGGAGGCATTCTCTGCTCTTTCGGATTTCTCACAGGAGAGCTTCTCAGGTATATCCGTTATCAAGGCTTTTGTTCGTGAAACAACAGAACTTATGGCATTCCGTTCTCTTACAGAGAAAAACGAGGATGCTAACGTAGAATATACAAAGGTATCAACTTTCCTGAACATTTTTGTTACACTGTTCGTTGAATCCATCGTCTGCGTCATCCTCGGATACGGCGGATATCTTGTTCACGAGAAAATATTCAATGCAGGTGAGCTTATCGAATTTATCGGATACTTCACTGCTATTGTATGGCCTATCATGGCTATATCACAGCTCATAGAAATGCACTCAAGAGGAAAGGCGTCACTTGACAGAATCAGCACTCTCCTTGATGCTGAACCTGAGGTAACAGACCGTGAGAATGTTCATCAAATCGAAAATGTACGTGGCGATATCGAATACCGTCATCTTACATTCCGCTATCCCTCTGCGGACTTCGATGCACTTGAAGATATATGTCTTGACATAAAGGCAGGCGAAAACATCGGTATCATAGGTGCGACAGGCTCAGGTAAGACAACACTTGTTGACCTTCTGCTCAGAACCTACAATGTTCCCGACGGCACTCTCTTTATCGACGGACACGATGTAAATACACTCAGAATTAAGGATGTACGTGAGTCCATCGCTTATGTACCGCAAGACAACTTCCTTTTCTCAGATACAATCGAAAACAACATCACCTTTGCTAACTCCGATGTATCTCACGAAATGGTAGAAAATGCAGCTGTTATTTCCGATGTACACGACAATATCACAGAGTTCTCCGAAAAGTATCAGACCATACTCGGAGAAAGAGGTGTTACAGTATCGGGCGGTCAGAAGCAGCGTATTTCCATTGCACGTGCTATAATCAAGGATGCACCGATACTTATTCTCGATGACTCCGTATCTGCGGTTGATACAAATACAGAGAAAAAGATTCTCGACAACCTCAGACGCACACGCAAGGGTAAAACTACACTTCTTATCGCTCACAGAGTAACCGCTGTTGAACAGATGGACAAGGTTATATTCGTAAACGACGGAAAAATCGCAGCTGTCGGAACTCATAACGAGCTTTACGCTACAAACAAAGATTATCACACAATGGTCGAGCTTCAGCGTCTTGACGAAGAAAAGGAGGACAGATGAAAATGAAAGAATTTTACCCTCTTCTTACAGTCGGTGCTATTGTCGGTATCATTTCGATAGTATTCATTATAGCGTATCTTTCCATCAAGGATAAAAAAGAGGCAATAGGATTCGACAGAACGATGAAGGACTCAGATATAATCAAGTCACTTCTCAAATACGCAAAACCCTACACCAAGAATTTCGTTGCAGTTCTTTTCATAATGATGTTCTCGATAGCATACGATATCGTCTCTCCCCTGCTCATCGGTACTATTGAAGAGATAATAAAGAACGATTTTGAAATGAACGTACTTTTCGCCTATGTTGCGGTATATGCGGGAATACTCATAGTTTCACTTGTATGTACATACTTCCAGGCTATAATTCTCCAGAAAACCGGTCAGAAAATCGTATCTGCGGTTCGTCTTGACCTTTTCGCACACATCGAATCACTTTCACATTCACAGCAGAACTCAATTCCCGTTGGTAAGCTCGTTACAAGAGTAACAAACGATACCGATGCCATCTCCATGATGTTCACAAACATTATTGTTAACCTTGTTAAGAATATGTTTGTTATAATCGGTGTACTTGTTGCTATGCTCTGCCTTAACTATGAGCTTACACTTATGGTACTCTGCTTTGTACCGTTCATTGTACTGTTCACTGTTATCTTCCGTAAATTCTCACGAAAGGCTTACCGTGAAGTAAAGGATGCCTCCACAGATATCAACACCTACCTCTCCGAGCATCTTTCTGGAATGAAGATAATTCAGGTATTCAACCGTGAAAAGTTCAAGCAGGCTCAGTTTGAAGAAAAGAACGCTCGTCTCGGAAAAGCAAAGCAGAAGCAGATATTCGTGTTTGGTATCTTCCGTCCTCTCGTATATATGCTTTATATTTCATCCGTAATGTGTCTGCTTTATCTCTGCGGCAGAGGATATATAAAGAACACAAACTTCCTCGGTCAGACTATTACAAGCGGTACTCTTGTTACATTCTATATGTACATCTCAAAGTTCTTCAACCCGATTCAGAGCCTTGCCGAACAGTTCAACTGGCTTCAGTCAGCTCTTGCTTCAGCCGAAAAGATATTTACAATCTTTGCAATTCAGCCAGAAGTTGTCGATGCAGAAGACGCAATGGATGTTGAACATATAAACGGTGATATTGAATTTAAGAATGTATGGTTCGCTTACAACCCCGGCGAATGGGTACTGAAGGATGTATCGTTCAAGGTAAACGCAAAGCAGACCGTTGCATTTGTAGGTTCAACAGGTTCGGGAAAAACAACAATTCTCTCCCTTATCTGCCGTAACTACGACATTCAGAAAGGCCAGATACTTATTGACGGTATCGACATAAAGAAATTCAAAATAAGCTCTCTACGCAGACATTTCGGTCAAATGCTTCAGGATGTATTCCTTTTCTCAGGAACTATCAGAAGCAATATTCTGCTCAGACGTGATGATGTTTCGGATGCCGAGATAATGGAAGCCTGCCGTGAGGTTAATGCCGACAAATTCATTTCAAAGCTCTCACGTGGTCTTGATGAAGAAGTCCGTGAAAGAGGAAACAACTTCTCCGCAGGTCAGCGTCAGCTCCTCTCATTCGCAAGAACCATCGTACAGCGTCCCGAAGTAATGATACTTG
The DNA here is from genome assembly GCA_964438725.1 of uncultured Ruminococcus sp. Classification (GTDB taxonomy): domain Bacteria; phylum Bacillota; class Clostridia; order Oscillospirales; family CAG-272; genus UMGS1696. Next base: position 14,037 of record CAYTLG010000028.1, read on the forward strand.
ACGAAGCTACGGCAAACATTGACACAGAAACCGAACTTCTCATCCAGGATTCCCTCTCAAAGATGATGAACATCGGAACAATGCTTATTGTTGCACACCGTCTTTCAACCATCCAGCACGCCGACAAGATAATCGTAATGTCGCATGGTGAGATACTTGAGGAAGGCAACCATGACGAGCTTCTGGCAAAGCGTGGACGTTACTACGAGCTGTATATGCTCCAGTACAACAAGGAAAACCTCAAAAAAGCATAATCCAACATAAACAAAAATACCCGATTCAGATACTTTAAGTAAATGATTCGGGTATTTCTTTATATTTCTTTATATGACTGAGCGATAATCGTCACATTATCACGGCTGATTTTTGCATATCCACCACCGCAAGTAAGACGTTTTACTTCTTTTCCGTCAATAAAAGCTGTTATCTCACCGTTTTCAAGTGCTGCAAGTGCATTGGCGTGACCGTATCTGACACCGAACGAGCCGCCACCTTTACCCTTTTCGTTATCCTTTGCGGTCATGTGAAGTGATTCACATTCAAAGACACACTCACGCCCACCGTTTGGG
>CAYTLG010000029.1:0-14588 GCA_964438725.1 uncultured Ruminococcus sp.
ATGAAATAATAAATTACAAAGATGAAGTCAAGCGTATACAGCGTGCTTCTATACGTGATTATAATGAAATGGCAGATACTACTTCAGATTATAAAACATTTCTGCGTGAGCTTGGAAAACTCCAAGATTATGACAGTCAACTATGCTACGCATACTCGGTGCTTCTGAAAATGTACAGAAAAATGAACATCATGCTCAAAAAATCCGACACCCCTCGTGAAGTCGAAACAAAGGTAGAGCGTGCAATGGCAAAAGCAAATATAGAGAAGATAACCGCTGACTTCGAGAAAATCCGCTATGCTGAAAACGAGGTATCAGATGTTGAAGCATCTGAAATTCTAAGAAATATCTGCGAAGAAGTCAAGAGATATATGTATTAAATGCATATATAACAAAACACTCCCATAAATATAGACTGATATCATTCTTGTTTATCGGAGTGTTTTTTATGTCTAAAATAGTATCGCTGATAACTGCTGGATTACTTACATTTTTCTGCTCAGTTCATTGCTTTGCCGAAATAGCGGACAACATCCCATTTGACGTAAATACCGATTCTGCTGTTCTCATGGATATGGCTACCGGAACTGTCCTTTACGCAAAGAACGCCGATTTAGCATTACCACCGGCTTCTGTAACAAAGATTATGACACTGCTGTTATTTATGGAGGAAGTAGACAGTGGAAACATCTCATTAAATGATGACATTCAGATAAGTGATTATGCAGCATCTATGGGCGGATCACAGGTATATCTTGAAGCAGGTGAGACCATGAAAGCAGAGGAACTTCTCAAATGCGTAATAATCGCTTCTGCCAATGATGCAGCCGTGGCTCTTGCTGAAAAAGTCGCAGGAAGTGAGGAAGCATTCGTTAATAAGATGAACTCTCGTGCTGCTGAACTTGGTATGAACAACACATACTTTGAAAATGTAACGGGACTTGATGATGACACAACAAAACACCTCACCAGTGCATACGATATAGCTCTCATGTCACGAGAATTACTAAGCCATAAAACTATAACAAATTACTCTACAATATGGATGGACACAATACGAAATGGAACATTCGGTCTGACCAATACAAACAGGCTTATACGCTTTTACAATGGTGCTACCGGACTCAAGACAGGCTCGACATCAAAGGCCGGTTTCTGTATGAGTGCTACAGCAGAACGTGATGGATTACACCTTATAGCCGTAATAATGGGAGCTGACACAAGAGATATCAGAAACGAATGTGCAAAACAGCTTCTTGACTATGGATTTGCAAATTATTCACTTTATAGAAAAACTGGTGGAGATGCAGGATATGCTAAAGTAATCGGAGGCACAATTGGCAGTTGCCGATGCGAATATCGTCCGTATGTAAAACTAATGCAAAAAAGCACAGCACGCAATATACAGACAGAGTTTCTTATAAACGATGTTGAAGCTCCTGTACAAAAGGGTGATGTTGTCGGAAATGTGAGATACATATGTGATGGAACAGTCATACACGAAGACGATATTTACTCTTCAGAAGACGTGAACAGGATAGGATTCTGGCTCATATTTACACGTATGCTCGGAATTTTCTCGCTCAAGTAACCGTGATTCCAAAAAAATCGTCTCCATTTGCAATTTTTTGAAATATTTTTTGGAATATTCTTAAAATATCTATTGAAAAATGAAAGCAAATGTAGTATTATATAGGTAAATTAAACAGTCATACAGTTTAGTTTATTCTATACAATGAAATCAGCTCTATCGGTTATATCGATATCTGTTCATACGCTTTGGAGGTCAATTCTAAATGTCTGTAAAACTCAATGAAAAGTATCTCGGTGGTTTTATCGCTGAAAGCGAGATCGAGAAAATCTCTCACGTTACAAAAGCCGCATACTCTCTCGTAACAAGCAAGAGCGGTGCTGGTTCCGATTTTCTCGGTTGGGTAGATCTTCCCGTAGATTATGATAAAGAAGAATTTGCAAGAATTAAGGTTGCTGCTGAAAAAATCAAAAAGACCTGTGATGTATTCGTAGTTATCGGTATCGGTGGTTCTTACCTCGGTGCTCGTGCTGCTATCGAATTTGCAAAGTCCCCTCTTTACAACAATCTCAAAAAGGATACTCCTGACATATATTTCGCAGGTAATACAATAAGCCCGTCCGCTCTTTCCGATATCATCAGTATCTGTGAAGGTCGTGACGTTTGCATCAACGTAATTTCCAAGTCAGGTACAACAACTGAGCCTGCTGTAACATTCCGTATTTTCCGTGAACTTCTCGAAAAGAAGTATGGAGAAGATGGTGCAAGAGAAAGAATCTTTGTTACTACCGACCGTGCAAGAGGTAAGCTCAAGGAATTCTCTACCGAAAAGGGTTACGAGACTTTTGTAGTTCCAGATGATATTGGAGGACGTTACTCTGTACTCACCGCAGTAGGTCTCCTTCCCATCGCAGTTGCAGGTATCTCAATTGATGAAATGATGCAGGGTGCTGCTGATGCAAGAGTTAAGTATAACAATGACGACATTACCACAAATGATTGCCTCCGTTACGCAGCTATAAGAAATATTCTCAGCAATAAGGGAAAGAAAATAGAAATACTCGCAGCATATGAACCTGCTGTTCAGATGTTCAGTGAATGGTGGAAGCAGCTTTACGGTGAAAGTGAAGGCAAGGATAACAAAGCTCTCTATCCCTCATCAGTTATCTTCTCAACAGACCTCCACTCACTCGGACAGTACATTCAGGAAGGTCAGAGAACAATGTTTGAAACAGTTCTCGACTTCAAGTCCGCAAATGACACAGTAGTCATTCCAGACGATCCCGCAAACATCGACGGACTTAACTTCCTCTCAGGAAAAGAGCTTCATGATGTAAACAGAATGGCTATGACCGGTACTCTCTTCGCTCACAATGACGGTGGTGTACCTAACGTAGTTATTGAAGTTGAAAACAGAAGTGCTTATACATTCGGTTATCTTGTATACTTCTTTGAACTCGCTTGTGCCGTATCGGGATATATGCTTGGCGTAAACCCGTTCGACCAGCCCGGTGTTGAAGCATATAAGAAGAATATGTACGCACTCCTCGGCAAGCCCGGTTATGAAGATCACAAAGCAGAACTCGAAGCAAGAATGAAATAATTTTTCAAAATGGAGGATATTATGATCAAGTTAATCATCGGCAAAAAAGGTTCAGGTAAGACAAAGGCCCTCATCGAAATGGTAGAATCTGCTCTTGCAGCTACAAAAGGCTCTGTTGTGTGCATTGAAAAGGGAGATAAACTCAAGTTCGACATCAACTATCATTGCAGACTCATCGATACCGACGAGTATCTCGTAAATGATGGTCAGTCACTCTTCGGTTTCATCTCCGGTATTCTCGCAAGCAACCATGACGTTACCGATATCTTCGTTGACTCCGCTCTCAAGATATGCCAGAACGACAACGACAGCTTTGATACATTCCTCAAGGAAGTTGATGCAGTTGTTAACAAGTATGGTGTGAACTGCATTATTACATCTTCTATCGCACCTGAAGATGCATCTGATACTGTTAAAAAGTATATAGACTGATGACACTATAATAAAAATAAAAGTCGATGGCGTTCCCGAAAGGTTCGTTATCGGCTTTTTGTCATTTCAACCATGCCATGCATACAATACCTATGAAGAGGGAACTCTTCCTGTTACCAATAATAATATGAAAGGCATGGATAAACAAATGGCTGAATTCAGAAACACGGGAGGACAGAGTTCAAGAGAACGGGATATGGTTTGTATCGACACATACAGAGTACTTGACTCATGCCGTGATAAAGATTGTTTCGAGGACGTTCGTGTTTATATCACATCAGTCGGTCAGGACATAATAGACAGAACCTGCGTAGTTCGTGCAAAAAGTGCAAACGTAGTATGGTCATGTATTGATATTGATACAGTTCCGTTCAATCGTGGATTTTATCAGCTCTTTATAAAGATATTTGTAAAAGTTCAGTTTGAAGCCTGCATAGGATCAGGCAATGCCCAGGAATTTGAGGGTGTTGCGGTTGTCGAAAAGAAGGTTATTCTGTTCGGCGGCGAGGGAAATGTAAATGTTTTCAAAAGTGAAGTCAGAAGTGATGGATTCTGCTCATGCAATAACTGTTCAAAACCTGTAAGCTCTCTTCCAATAGCTGTCATTGAGACCGTAGATCCTATAATACTTGGCACTAATATCATAGAGCCACATAAGCCTTGTCGAAACTGCCCTTGCACAATAGACGAGATACCTGAATGTGTGTGTAGACGGGTTTCGTGTGACCTTGTAGACCCACGTGACTCGAACATAATTCTTGTATCACTCGGTTTTTTCTCAGTTGTACGAATTGAACGTCCCGCTCAGTATCTCATCAATGCAGTTGAGTATTCCGTACCTGAAAAAGAATGTGTTACACCAACTATCGAAGACCCATGCAGTCTTTTCAAACAAATGTCATTTCCGGCGGCAGAATTCTCAAGTTCAGGCTTTGCCATAACCGATGCGGCTGACAGAAATGAAAAAAAGTGTGGCTGTCAGAACAAAACCACCGAATAACAAAAAGCAGGTGAACTGTCACATGATAGTGAGGTTCACCTACTTTTTATTTTATTAATCCATTTTCAAGTCTAAGAAAAGTGTCGGCTATCTTTGCAGGTTCATCAGTTTCGTGACTTACCATTATAGACACCGATGATTTCGGAAGCACCTGTTTTATCACATTACAGACTTCGCATTGAAGTGCTGCATCAAGACCTGCAAGTGGTTCATCAAAAAGATAAAGCTCGGCTTTACGTGCAAGTGTTCGAGCAAGTGCTACACGTCGTTGCATACCACCTGACAGTTCGTGAGGATATTTTTTCTCATTTCCACTAAGTTTAAATATATTAAGCAATTTAAATGCTTCTTGTTCACTACACTCGGAAATACGGACTATATTTTCAATAGAATTCAGCCATGGAAATAGTCTTGCTTCTTGAAACATGAACGACACCTTGCATTTGGTTATATCTCCGCTGTCAGCTTTTTCAAGTCCACTTAGAATACGCAAAAATGTTGTTTTTCCACAACCGGAAGCACCTGTCAAAAGGTAAATTCCCTGATGAAGTTCCAGTGATACATTATCAAGCACACATTTATCACCAAACGATTTACATAACGCATTTACTGAAATATTCATTTTTCAACACCTCCGACTTCATCACTTATATATCTACGAAGAAGCGGTGTCATAAGATGCGATATAATGCTTTCAAGTATCAAACTGACAACAATAACGGTAAGAGTCCAAGCCATTAGATCGACAGATTCAAGATATAGCTTTGATGTATATATCTTTCCACCAATTGAGTTTTTTAAAGAACAAAGAACCTCAGCAGCAATTCCTGCTTTCCATGCAAGCCCAAACGAAGTCATCGCACCTGAAGCAAAAGAGGGAAGTGCTGATGGCAAATACAAAAGTCGTAACTTTTTAAAATAGCTGAAATTATACACATCAGCGACCTCAGCAAGTGCTTTATCAGTTGAGTTAAGACCACTTAGCATGGCAGAATGCACTATTGGAATCACCATAATAATAGCTGTAAAAACCGGAACTTTCTCTTTCCCCATCCAGACCAACGCAAGTATTATAAACGATGCGACAGGTGTAGACCTTATAACCGTCAACATAGGATTAAACAAAGTTGAAACTAACTCTGAAACAAACGAAAGATAGGCTGTAATACACCCTATAACAGTTCCAACAACAAATCCAACGAAAACTCTGAATACTGAACCAAACAACGCAAAATAATATTCAGTAGTACCTAAAAGCTCATAAAGTCTTACAAATACTTGAATCGGAGACGGAAGAAGTATCTCCTTAGCGACAACAAGCGAAACAAACTCCCATATGAGAATCCAAAACAGAACCGAAGATATTACTCTGACCGATTTTTTCTTCAGTGGCATCGAATTATTTCTTTATATAGTAAAGCTCATCTGCGGGAAGAGTACCTCCAACAGAGGACGGGTCAAAACCATAAAGCACACCATAGAATCCGGAAAGACCATTTTTCATTTCTTCGCCTGTAATGCAAACCATGTGAGCATCGGGAATGGCCTTCTTAGCAATTGCAGCCTTGGGAACAATACCATATGATTCTATCATTGTTGAGGCTTCATCAATGTTTGTGTTGACATAATCAACAGAAGCAGAATATTCGTCAAGGAACGCATCAACAGCTTCGGGATATTCTGCAATGAAATCAGGATTGATTATAATGCAACCCATGTAAAGTGAGCTTGAATCACCGTTTTTATCCGCTACTTTCTCCCACTCTGCTGTAAGGTCAATTGCAGAACGTGCTTCAGACTGAATAAGTACAGTTGTTGCATTGGGAACAGGAAGCATACCGAGAGTTACATCTCCAGATACCATTTGTGTTGCAAGCTCTGAATGCTCTGCAAGATATGTTACATTACAGTCGATGTTATTTGATTCAAGAACATATCTGAGGATATATTCAGGTGTAGATCCTTGACCAGTAGCATAAAGTTCTTTACCATTAAGGTATTCAAGAGACTGAACAGTGTCACCGTTTTCGAGTACATAAAGTACACCTTCAGTGTTTACTGCGGCAACTCTTATGTCTCCTTCAGTCTTATTGTAAAGAACAGCTGCAAGATTGGTAGGAAGTGCTGCAATGTCATAGTTTCCCATGATTATTTCAGCAGTTACTTCGTCAGGTGAAGAAGCAATCGTAAAATCGTAATGATTTGAAGCCTCTCCGGCATCGTTATCAGACATGAGCTTTGCCATACCCATACCGGTAGGTCCTTTAAGTGCGTAAACTTTGATATCTCGATCAACTTCCGCACTTTTTTCATCAGAGCAAGAAGCAAGAGCAGAGCAAGCAAGAACAGCTACAAGTGAAAGTGATACTATCTTTCCGAATATTTTCATGATATTTATCTCCCTTAATTTTTAAATTAATGTGGTATAACAGATACCGCCACTGCCTGATGAATTATAGCACATATAACACGGTGTGTCAAGAACACATAGGCAAAACAAAAGTATCCTTAATGTGAGATATATGTCGAATATTGAGCTAATGTATGTTAATAAAGTTTAAAATTTAGTATCTTTTATTGAAAACCCCTTGAAAAAAAATGAGCAATGATATACAATAGACTGTAAGTAATAAACTTCTCGGAGGTTGGCTTTATGACATTATTCATTTTGGCAGCAGGTATGGGTTCCCGTTATGGCGGACTTAAACAAATCGATCCATTTACAAAGCACGGTGAATTTATAATTGACTTTTCTATATATGATGCTATCCGTGCAGGATTCAATAAGGTAGTATTCGTTATAAAGGAAGAAAACTACGAGCTGTTTAAAGAGACAGTTGGTCACCGAATTGAAAAAGTCGTTGATGTCGAGTATGTTTTCCAGAAGAGTGACGGATTTGTACCCGCCGATAAACTCCTTTCAGAAAGAACAAAGCCGTGGGGGACAGCTCATGCACTTCTCGCTGCAAAAGATGTAATAAAGGAAGGCTTCGCAGTTATAAATGCCGATGACTTTTATGGTCGTGATGCATATGTAAAGGCTGCTGAATTTATAAAGAATGCTGACGTAAACAAGAGTCATTTCTGCATGGTCGGATATATGCTTGGAAATACTCTTACCGAAAACGGCAGCGTTGCAAGAGGTGTATGTAGCAAAGACGAAAACGGTATGCTTACAAAGATTGTTGAAAGAACTAAGCTCTTTAAGGAAGATGGCGGTGCATACTTTGAAGAAAACGACGAGAAAGTACATCTTACAAATGATACCGTTGTTTCAATGAATTTCTGGGGCTTTACTCCGACTGTATTTGATTATCTCGAAGGGTATTTCAATGATTTTATCAACGATCCGAATACAGATTTGCTCAAAGGTGAATGTATGCTTCCTAACGCAATCGGTAAAATGATGAGCGAAAGCAAGTGTGATGCTACTGTTCTTACAACAACAGCACAGTGGTTCGGTGTTACATACGCAGGTGACAAACCCGATGTAATCGCAAAACTAAATCACCTTATTGAAATCGGTGAATACCCCGATGGTCTTTGGAGTTGACCACACATATTTTTTCAGTCCAAAATTTATTTATATAAAAGTATAAGAAAGTGAGTAATTATGTCTATTCTTGTTACAGGCGGTGCCGGATATATTGGTTCGCACACAGTAATTGAACTTCAGAACTCAGGCTATGATGTTGTTGTTTGTGATAACCTTTGCAACTCAAGCCGTAAATCACTCGAAAGAGTTGAGAAAATCACTGGTAAACCCGTAAAATTCTATTTTGCCGATATTCTCGACCATGATGCAATGGAAAACGTCTTTGCAAACGAAAACATCGAATGTGTTATCCACTTTGCAGGTCTTAAGGCAGTTGGTGAATCCGTTGCTAAGCCGTGGGAATATTATAACAACAACATTACCGGTACACTTGTACTTGTTGACGTTATGAAAAAGCATGGCTGTAAGAACATCATTTTCTCATCCTCTGCAACGGTATACGGCAACCCTGCATTTATTCCGATTACCGAAGAATGCCCGAAGGGTAACTGCACTAACCCCTATGGTTGGACAAAATCCATGCTTGAGCAGATACTTACCGACATTCAGAAGGCTGATAACGAGTGGAATGTAGTTCTTCTCCGTTACTTCAACCCCATCGGAGCACACAAGAGTGGTCTTATCGGCGAAAATCCCAATGGTATTCCTAACAACCTCATGCCTTACATCACTCAGGTTGCAGTAGGTAAGCGTCCTGAACTCGGTGTATTCGGTAATGACTATGATACACATGATGGTACAGGTGTACGTGACTATATCCATGTAGTTGACCTTGCTAAGGGACACGTTTGTGCAATCAAGAAAGTTGAAGAAAACTGTGGTCTCAAGACATACAACCTCGGTACCGGTAAGGGTTACAGCGTTCTCGACATAGTAAAGAACTTTGAAGAAGCTACCGGTGTTAAGATTCCTTACTCCATAAAGGACAGACGCCCCGGTGACATCGCTACTTGCTATTCAAGTGCTGCTCTCGCAGAAAAAGAACTTGGCTGGACCGCTGAAAACGGTATCAAGGAAATGTGCGAAGACTCCTGGAGATGGCAGAAGATGAACCCGAACGGCTACGATGACTAAGTTCAGGAGTTTCACATGATAACAAAAGAACTATTCGGCAAGCTTCCTTCCGGCGAAGAAGTATACTCTTATACACTCTCTAACGGCTCAATAACAACAGCTTGCATACTTAACTACGGCGGTATCATTAAAAATATTTGTGTCAAGGATAAGAACGGCGTTGCAGCTGACGTTGTATGCGGTTTTGATTCCATCGACGGATATCTTACTTCAGGTGGATATCAGGGTGCTCTTATCGGCCGTGTTGGCAACCGTATAGGCGGAGCAAAATTCACACTTGACGGTGTGGAATATAACCTCTACAAGAACGATGGCAATAACACACTTCACGGTGGTAAGAATGGTTTCAATGCAAAGATATGGGATGTAGTTGAAGCTAATTCAAATACAGAACCTACACTTATACTTACATATGTCAGCCCGGATGGTGAAGAGAACTATCCCGGAACCCTCACTGTCAGAGTTACATACACTCTTTCAAGAAATGGTGCGCTCTCTATCTATTACGAAGCTGAAACTGATAAAGCAACCATCGTAAACCTTACAAACCACTCATATTTCAATCTTGCAGGATATGAAGCAGGTCCTGTTGATGACCTTGTACTCCAACTCGACTGTGACAAAATCAACGGTATCGACAGTGAACTCATACCTAACGGACAGCTTATTGATGTTGCAGGTACTCCCTACGACTTCAGAATAGCGAAGAAGATTGGTGAAGGATTCGCATCAGACCATCCCATGATGAAAGAGCTTGGCGGTTATGACAATAACTTTGTATTCGCTGATTTTAACGGCAAATACGTAAAGCGTGGTTCTCTTGAGGACAAAAAGAGCGGCAGAAAGCTCGATCTTTACACTGACCAGCCCTGCGTACAGGTATACTCAGGCAATATGATTAATGTAAACGACCCTTCATTCAAGAATAATGTAAAGCAGTATACACACTGTGCTGTATGTCTTGAAACGCAGGCAATGCCCGACTCGATAAATCATCCTGATTTTACGAATACTGTCCTCAGACCCGGAGAAAAGTACTCTACAATTACAACATTCGCATTTTTTAACTAATTGAATAACGAAAAAGCCGCTAACTTGGTCAAATACCATTTTATCGGCTTTTTTGCATAAATACACACGTGATTCATATAATTGAGTAGGGAAAATCCTGCGGAGGAGTATATGAATCACTCATTTGATATTAAGGAAAGATGTGTTTTGCTGTCCGAATATATCGTAGAAAATGGTTCAACAGTGCGTGAAACTGCTACAAAATTCGGAATAAGTAAATCCACTGTACATAAAGACGTAACCGAAAAAATTTCAAAAACTGACCCTGCACTTGCAAAATGTGTAAAAGTCGTACTTGACAAAAACAAAGCCGAACGTCATCTCAGAGGCGGTGAAGCAACTCGTCTAAAGTACAAGCTAATCGCTGAAAAAATTAAGTCTAAGAGCAAGGAAGAATGAGAAACAGTGCGGAATATGTCAAGAAATAACATATCCCCGTATTGACATGAGCCTTTGAATATGATAAACTAAAGTTATATAAACGATATTAAGGAGCGTAAAAATATGCTTATCACTATTATAGGACGTGGCCACTCAGGCACACGCTCAATATCCCACACACTGTCTGCCAGCGGAGTATATATGGGTGAACCTCTTAACGTATCGGGCGACCTTCTTCCTCCGGAAAAGATGTACGATGCCTGCCGTGTTTTTGCACAGTATGTTAAGTATGAAGGCAACAACAAATGGGATTTCTCGACAGTAAATACCTGTCCTATTCCGAATGAATTCAAAGTTCTCGTTGAAGAATATCTTCACACAGTATTTGAATCCAAAAGCGAATACAAAGGTTGGAAAATCCCCGAGACAACTCTTGTTTATCCCTGGATTGCCCGTATGTTTCCTGAAATAAAGTACATTTTCTGGGTTCGTGACCCCCGTGACTGCATACTCTCAGGACATCTCACAGATGACCTGAACAAGTTTGGTATCCAGTATGACAAAACAGACGATATCAGAACTAATCGTGCTATAAGCTGGCTCTATCAGCGCGAGATAGTACGTTCAGTACCGACACCGAAGAATCATCTCTCTGTAAGATTTGAGGACATGGTATTCGATCAGGATAACACAATAAAACGCATCTCAGACTACCTCGGTATTCCGATTGCAAAAATAGAAATGCGTCCAGATTCAGTCGGAAGATACAAGACCGATGACGGTGTTCATATGTACGATTTCTTTGAAAACGACATGAAAGAACTCGGCTACGAATTTGAATAATTTATAATTACAAAAAATAAACGGATACGATTTTCTAATCACGTATCCGTTATTTTTTATTATTCTATTTTATTTTTTGAAAAACTTCGTTGAGTAAAGAGCTTTACCAAGAAGAGGGCAGAGAACTACGTTCAATATAAGCTCTATAACAAAGTTAATTCCGGCAAGTCCGATTATTATGAAATAAATAAGATTTCCGCCAATCGCAGAAGCATATGCAACATCGTTCAGCATTGCATTTCCAAAAAATACATACATACCAAGGCAGAAAAGTCCTGTGTTTACTATAGGACAAACTATAGCCGAGAAAATAATGTTAACAGACTTGTATTTACTGATTTTTGATATAAGTTTGTACACAAGTCCTGCGAGAAATCCTGCTGCTGCGGTCTTTACTATGCAGATAAGTGCAGTCGCAACAGGATTGTTTGTCATCAAGAACAGATAGAAGGGATCTGCGGATGTGAACACCTGAATAAATGTTGTTATTCCCGCAAGAGTTCCGACTATCAGTCCTGCCATAGGACTGATAAAAACTGACGCAATAACTATTGGTACAAGCACAAAGTTAAGCGTTACAGGGCCAACTTTTACAGCAGAGAAAAAGAGCTGTAAAACAACTACAAGTGCGGAAAGAAGTGCAATACGCACCATTTCCTGGGTTTTTGCATGGTTCTTTGAATTCATATTTTCCTCCTTGTTTAATGTCGCTTGCTTCCGTGAATATGAGAAAACGGTAAGGTGCGACAATATTTATAATAAAGCCGTGGCTGTATTATACAAAATAATTCTTAGGTGTTCATATTTTGACGTTTTTCTCGAAAAGATACGCCGCACCTTCTAAGGTTAGGTTTTTTGAATATGTAAATTTGTTCTTGGTATAGGGAATAATATTTTCAGATAAACCGCCAGTTGCAACTAAAGATAACTTTTCATTAGAATCACGAGGAATAAGCTCTTCACGTATATTACGTACAAAGCCGTCTATCATAAATATATTACCATTAATAACACCGGAATTTATAGATTCTTCAGAATCACGTCCTATAAGCACATTTTCTCGCTCAAGACGTATATTTCCAAGAAGTGCCGCAGAATCAGATAAGGCTTTCATCGACACAGCGAGACCAGGTGTAATGATTGTTCCTATGACATTACGATTTTTGTCTACAACTGCAATTGTAGTTGCAGTACCCATATCAAGAATAACAATAGGTGGTTGTGATATATGTAGAGCTGCCGCAACATTGCAAACGATATCCGAGCCCAACTGTTCCGGATTCTTAATTCTTATACCAAATCCTGTCTTTTTTCCTTCGGATATTATAAACGGATTTCTTCCTGAAAGCTTATAAGCCGCAGCTACTATGATATCCGTAAGTTCTGGAACAACAGATGCGATTACCGCACAGTTTATCATGTTATGAGCTGATGAATCTTTTGAATATGGCAAGAAACCATTTTCTCGAAGAAAACTACGCAAAAACAAAACATACTCATCAACTGAATATGGCTTGTTGGAAATTTTAAACGAAGTCAGTAACTCGTGAGCGTTTGGATGACTGATATCAAACACACCGACTGAAACTGACGAATTACCGATATCAAAAGCCAGCAGCATATTAATCTCCTGAAAATTACATTACCGATTTATTGTATATCAAGCATGATTTAAAATCAATATATAATTTGTTAATTACACGGCTTATTCAAAGATATGAGGGTATTTTTCCTAAAAGCACATCTCTGAATTATACAAAATTTGCATTTTGGATAATTATATTTTAGGATTTTCAAACTTTATTTTGGCCATGCCCCACTACTTAATCTACTTTCAAAAATACTAATCAACAAGTAAGACGATATTACACCGAATACGCTTTGAATAATATTCCTCGGAATACTTGTTGCAGCTGATATTCCTTTTCCGATGACAAGCTAAGCGTAACCGAAATATCCTATAATCATGATAATTTCAGAGACAGTTGATGCAACTATTTAAGATATTCCACGTTTAAATTTTTTTGACATTTAAAGCCATCATTCCCTTTATAATAAATGTCCCAGGTGCGTAATATGTGTATCCTGTTATTATATAAGCATTTTAATTTTAACATTAGCATTTACAATCCAGATAAAGAAATGTGTGCATTGTTCAAAAAAATAGCTGCATCAGAAGGAATGTTCTGGAGAAAGTCAAAGTAATCATGTGTTGTATTTCACCAATTCCGTCGTGATATTTTGTTAATTCTCACGAAAATTCAAAAATATCATAAAAAGTCGTGCCATCCGTGCTACAATGTGATATAATTAACAAATGGTGAAATATATATATCAACGGAGGCTATAATACTATGAAAATGAGAGTTATGTACTCTTCCAAAAAAGGAAAAGTAGCAACATACGCTGAAGCAATCGGTCAGGCGTGCGGATGTCTTACAAACGATATTCCCCCGGCATACCCCGCAGACAAGGAAAGACTTGTTATTATCGGTGTTACCATTAAAGGCGATCCCGATGACCAGGTAAGACGTTTCTGCAGTGAGCTTATTCCCGCAAGAGCTCAGAACGTAGCACTTTTTGTTGACGGTGAAAAAGATTCCGCAGGCGAAAAGCAGCTCAAGGAAATCCTCAGAACCGCAGGTACAAACGTAATTGATGACACATACTACGTAAAGTGTGGTATTTTCGGAAAGAAGATTTCTCTCGAAGAACGTCAGAAGATCGTTGACTGGGCTCGTAAGATTCAGAACATCGTATCCGACGGCAACTGATAATTAATTTAAACAGTCCATTAGTGGGCTGTTTTTTGTTTCCAATTAAATGTCAGCTGACTCTTCCCTTTCACTTTATCCAAAAGTTATGACTTTTTTCATTTTAGCTCTTGACAAATCACAGTCAATGTGGTATAATATCAACGTTCCAAAGGACATGGCCTGTTGGTCAAGCGGCTAAGACGACGCCCTCTCACGGCGTAATCGGGGGTTCGATTCCCCCACGGGTCACCAAATCCGAATCGTATTGTTATACAGTACATTCGGTTTTTTTATTTTCAAAATATAATACCGTCGAGAGTATAAAACTTATATCCTCGGCG
>CAYTLG010000030.1:0-13772 GCA_964438725.1 uncultured Ruminococcus sp.
CGCAGAATGTCCCGATATATATCCGCTTACCACTTCCGATGGAAAGAGAAAATGGGTCATAAGCGGTGCTTCACATCACTACATCGTAGGAGAATTTGCTGATGGTAAATTCATCCAGTGTAGTAGAACAAAGGCTTTGAACTACGGTAGCACAAGCTATGCGGCACAGACTTATTCATATCCGAACGAGGAACGCAGAATACAGCTTGCATGGGATAGAGACATACGTTTTGGTGATGTTCCGATATGCGGCCAGATGGGTATTCCCTGTGAGATGAGCCTTACAGAATACAACGGTGAATACTATCTTTCCGCTTATCCGACAGTGGAATGCGAAAATTGTTTGGAGACAGTTGCAGAACTTGATAACGTGTCGGGTTCAGTATCTCTGGCTCTCGAAAACGGTGCATATACGGTTGAAGCGGAGCTTGACGATGACTTTAACTCCGCAGAGATTGAGCTTTTCGGTCAGAAGATAACACTTGACGGAAAATCAAACACCATACGTGTATACGAAAACGAAATTCCGCTCACGCTTGACGGATGTGAAAAACGTGTGCTTTTTGTTGCAGACCGTGGAACCCTTGAGATTTTCGTTGGTGGCGGACGTGCGATAACAACTATTCCGTGGTCATATGACACAGATAAATGCAAGTGCTTTTCAGATATCTGCGGTAAAATTAAAAAACTCACTGTAAAAGAAATAAAGCTCTGAGGTGGATATGAACTGTATAGTATTTGGGGAAGTATTGTGGGATGTTTATCCCGATAAAAGTGTTATTGGGGGAGCACCATTTAATTTTGCCGCAAATCTTTCACTTCTCGGACATAACGTCAGTCTTATTACGGGAATCGGACACGATGAGCTTGGTGAAAAGACTCTCGGATGTATCGGAAAATACGGTATAGATACGACGTATGTTTCGTTGACCGATAAAAATACGGGTGAATGTCGGGTAACACTGGACGAAAATGCGATTCCCTCATATGACCTGCTGACAGATACGGCTTACGATAATATAGAGCTGTCCGATGAGCTGATAAACAAGCTGAACGGAGAGGGAGTTGATATTTTTTATTTCAATACACTCTCGCAGAGAAGTCCTGTATCAAGAAAAACCTTGCATGAGCTTCTTGAAAGACTTGAGATAGGTCAGATAATGTGTGACCTCAATATAAGAAAGAACTGCTATGATAAAGAGTCGATAATTCTTTGTCTAAGCCGTGCGGATATCGTTAAGATAAGTGACGAAGAAGCACATTTTCTCGCAGATACCGGTGCTTTAAGTCTCAATGATGGTGAGGATATATTTGCGGCACTTCACAGACAGTATAAGAACATTTCCCTCCTTGTATATACAATGGGTGGGGAGGGTTCACGTGTGTACGACTTCCGAGACGGAAAAATGTATTCTTCAGGAAAGCCTGAGAGGGTAGAGGTCGTATCAACAGTAGGTGCAGGGGATTGCTATGGGGCATCGTTTCTGGCAAAATACCTTGACGGCAGTACGATAGACGAAGCAATAGCATTTGCGGCAAAGCGAAGCAGTATAGTCGTTGCAAATACAGAAGCTATACCGGAATGTTTTGCTGAAAAGCGATAAAAACCGCATAAAAACACGACCCTCCTCAGTCGAAAAAAGAGCAGTTTCGTTCTTGACAAAGGAGGGTCGCAGTGATATAATAACCTCTAAGGGATATACCTAATGTAGCACCGTGTACAGAGAGAAACGTTTGCTGAGAAGTTTTCACAGGAGACATGACGGCACCACCCTTCCGAATAAAACGGTCAAATAAATATAAAAATGAGTTAAAAGCTCGGGTGGAACCGTGTGATTTTTTCGCACCCCGACAAGTTCTGTACCGCAGCTTTTTTGTTTTGCGGTTCAAAGTAACACTTATATCAGAATCAGGAGGTATTCGCTATGTTTACCGTAAAATTTCCTGGAAAAGAAATGCAGTTTGAGACTCCCGTAACGGCTTATGATGCTGCCCGTGCCGCTGAGCTTATCTCCCGTGATGTACTCGTTTGCAAGATAAACGGCGAAGTTAAAGACCTTACCACACCTATCGATGCAGATGCAGACGTTGAGCTTCTTACATTTGAAGATAACGATGGTGCTCACGTTCTCCGTCATACCGCTTCCCATATCCTTGCAGCAGCAGTAAAGAGACTTTATCCCGAAGTAAAGCTCACAATAGGTCCCGCTATCGATAACGGCTTCTATTATGACTTTGACTCCGATGTTGCATTCACTCCCGATGTTCTTGAAAAGCTCGAAGCTGAAATGAAGAAGATCGTTAAGGAAAACGCAAAGATGGAACGCTTCACTCTCCCCAGAGAAGAAGCACTTGAACTTATGAAGGATGAGCCTTATAAGGTAGAGCTTATCAACGACCTTCCCGAAGATGCTGAGATATCCTTCTATAAGATGGGCGACTTCACAGACCTTTGTGCAGGTCCTCACCTTTTCTCCACAGGAGCAGTAAAGGCATTCAAGCTCACAAGCTGTAACTCCGCATACTGGAGAGGCGACGCTAAGAATAAGGTTCTTCAGAGAATCTACGGTACAGCGTTCACCACAAAGGATGCACTCAAGAACTATCTCGACATGATAGAGGAAGCTAAGAAGCGTGACCACAGAAAGCTCGGTAAGGAACTCGGTCTTTTCGCTATCCTCGATGAGGGTCCCGGATTCCCGTTCTTCCTCCCGAAGGGTATGGTTCTCCGTAACACACTTATTGACTACTGGAGAGAAGTTCACAAGAGATACGGCTACGTTGAAATCAGCACACCTATGATGCTCAACCGTCAGCTTTGGGAACGCTCCGGTCACTGGGATCACTACAAGGAAAATATGTACACCACAGTTATCGACGGTACAGACTTTGCTGTAAAGCCGATGAACTGTCCCGGTGGAATGCTTGTATATAAGCTCCAGCCCCATTCATACCGTGACCTTCCCCTCCGTGTGGGCGAACTTGGTCTTGTTCACCGTCATGAGCTTTCAGGTGCTCTCCACGGTCTGTTCAGAGTACGCTGCTTCACGCAGGACGACGCGCACATCTTCATGACATGGGATCAGATGAAGGACGAAATCAAGAACGTAGTTAAGCTCTTTGATGAAGTTTACTCCGTATTCGGTCTTACCTATGAAATCGAAGTTTCCACAATGCCTGAAGATCACATGGGCGATGTAAAGGACTGGGATTTCGCAACAGAAACTCTCAAGCAGGCTGTTACCGAAATGGGCAAGAGCTATGTTATCAACGAGGGTGATGGTGCATTCTATGGTCCGAAGCTCGACTTCCACCTCTCCGACTGTCTTGGAAGAACATGGCAGTGCGGTACAATCCAGCTCGATATGCAGCTTCCCGAAAGATTTGAGCTTGAATACACAGGTGCGGACAACGAAAAGCACCGTCCCGTAATGATTCACCGTGTTGTTCTCGGTTCTATCGAGCGTTTCATCGGTGTTATTACAGAGCATTTTGCTGGTGCATTCCCGCTTTGGCTCTCTCCCGTACAGGTTGAAGTTCTTCCCGTATCCAATGCGTTCAACGATTATGCCGCTGAGGTAACAAAGACTCTCAACGATGCAGGTATCAGAGTACACCTCGATGACAGAAACGAAAAGATCGGTTACAAGATTCGTGAAGCACAGCTTAACAAGACACCCTATATGCTCGTAGTTGGTGAAAGAGAAAAGAACGACGGTACAGTTTCCGTTCGTACAAGAGCAGGCGAGGACAAGGGTGCTATAAAGGTAGAAGAATTTGTAGCACAGGCTCTCGAAGAAATCAAGACAAAAGCAAGATAAATAAAAATATCCGCCTTACCTCATCCAAACGGGGCAAGACGGATTTTTTTATTTGCTTCTGATGAATACTACGGATTCGGGCTTCATGCTGATGTCTGTGGGGAACTTTATTTCCTCTGTCTTTTCGCAGTCGTGGTCAGAATCAAGAAGGTAGACTTCATATTCTCCATCAAGGTCTATGTGTACTTTTTCTTCAACAGCATCCTCAGCTTTGTCAAATCTGGTTATCATTGCGGCACAGGTGTCACCGTTTACTGCGGATACAACGTGATAATGCTCATCGTCGGAGGTTGTCTTTACGGAATTTCCGAGCTTGTAAAGTTCATTGAACATCTTGAAAGGATAATATCCCTTGAGAGGTTCGTAGGTGTACAAATCGAACAGTCCGTTGAATACACAAGGTCTTGCATCGTAGTACATGAGCATATCTATGCTTCCGTTCTGGCTGTCACACATACAAGCGGATGTAAATGCGGCTCCACGCATATTGATTATTGCTTTTATACTTGCGATAAATTTTGTATCCCAGTTTTCTACATAGTTCCATTCGTTGAGAATGCTTTCTGTCTTTGTATATCCTGCAATATCGAGCTTTTTACGAATGAGTTCTGCCTTTTCTCTTACCCATTTCGGGTCGTCTGCATATATGTGCCATGAGAAAAAGTCGAGCGGAGTTCTTTCACCATCGGCTGTCAGTGCTGCAAGGAAGTTGTCAGTCCATGCTCCGGTGTTGAATGCGAGGGCAGGCCCACCGATTTTCAGGTTAGGGAAGCATGACTTGAGGTGACGTGCCGTTATTTTGTAAAGCTCATAATATTCTGCCGCCGTACCGCCCCAACAGCGTTTGTTTGTTGAATCATCTGGGTCAAGGTCGGGTTCGTTCCAGATTTCCCAGTATTCTATGTTCCAGTTGTAGCCATTGGCAAAGCCTTCATTGAAGTGGCGTATGATATGCTCACATATAACCGCCCATTTGTTGAAGTCCTTCGGAGGGATAGTGCCATATTTTTTCTTTTCATGCTCTATTTTGCTTCCGAGTCGGTAGAATATCTTTGTTCCTGCTTCGAGAGTGGTTTTGACATATTCGTCCGTCAAAATGAAGTCATAGGAGGCAGGGTCTGTCGGGTCGGCATCGAAATTCGGAAATATCATATGTACGTCAACGGTATGTTCTCCACCGTATGCTGCACAGAATGAAGCATCGTGATTTCTTGCGTAGGGTATACCTGCGTCACGGAAAAGTTCAAAGTTGCCCCTTGTCTGGTCGGAGCGTGCTTTGATAGGACCGTTGTTTACAGCGTGCATGGGCTTTACATCTCCCACAATTGTAATGCGGTCTATTGTGATATTTGCCATGTTATCTCTCCTTTTTCAGTGAGTTTTTGTAATGTTGCCTTCATTATAGCATAAAATTCAATAAAGTAAAGGGGATAAACAAAAAAACAGAACTCCGAATATCGGAATCCTGTTCTATGATAAAAATTATGTAAATACTATGTACTGCTCTTAGTTTTCGGACTTTTTGAGTTCTTCGAGGCAGGAACGGCAGATACGCTTGTCCTTGTACATGATGATGTCATCAGCGTCTCCACAGAAAATGCAGCAGGGTTCATACTTCTTGAGAACTACTCTGTCCTTTTCAACGAAGATTTCAACGGGATCCTTGGGACCGAGGTCGAGTCTTCTTCTGGTTTCGATGGGGAGAACGATTCTTCCTAGTTCGTCCACTTTTCTAACAATGCCGAGTGATTTCATTTTTTGAAAGTCTCCTTAATAAAACTTGTTTTACAGGTTTTGCACTTACCCTGCGTTTATACATAGTTTACCATTTCTCCTATGGAATGTCAATACAAAAATGACAAATAATGTCAGATTTAAAATAATTATCAATCTATTAACAATTAAACAAAAATCAATCATAATACTTGTGCAAAAATATGATAAAACAATCTTTTAATTTTGAGTAAATTATTGCAAATGCGTGTGTTGGATTATGTCGCCAAAATCCATAATTTGCTATATAAGAAAGAATAATATCGTATATACGGAATATTGTTTCCATATGAACGGTGCTGCCGTGGTGTGAAAATGCCGTTTTCATGAATATCATGTGTAGGTGATGGTAAAAAATATATCGGAATGATAAATAAGGCGGTATTGTATTATGCGTGGATGCAAAAAGACTGTTTATTACGTTAAGGATACGGGAAGCAGATATTTTGATGAGGCTTATCTTGTCATGCGTGCTGATTTAAGTGAGCAAAGCACAGGTGACCTTGCGGCTGAGGCTGAGAGAATAGTACGTGAGGCATTTCCGCCTTCAGTGAAGCTTGACCTCGGACAATGCAATACTCCTCTCATCGGAAGAGCTATGTCTTTTGCTCTCGGTGCGGCTTCTTCGTCTGCTCTGATAGGGATTGTAGCTCTTCTTGTTTGTTTTTCATGAGCCGCAGTACTGAAATTTTATAAATCAACGGTTATTTTTTGCTTTATTACCATAATACTCCTCTATAACACATCTGAAATTAAAATTTTATTTACTTGACGGAGAGGGCAGGGGTGGTGTATAATATATATATGTTAATTTGTTGCCGCAAATCGTTACAGTCGGCATGATTTATATGAAAAAACTGAATATGCAGCCGTTGTGTCAGAAATGCTCCGCCGCCTTCGGAGTCCATTATGATGCGGTATATCGGTAGCAGTGAATCCGGGCGTACAGTTTAACTTTGCACCCTTGTTTCGTTTTTGCTTTTGTTCGACATCGAGCGTTTTAGTTCGGACATGGCAAACAGCGTCCGCATTTTTTTCGGAGAAACACTACATATTAACAAAAAGACCAAATCAGAACGAAAATTACAGTAAAGAAAGGTGATCCTATGGCAAAAAAGCAAAACAGCAAGGTTCGTGTTATGATGCTCGGCGGTCTTAACGAGATAGGTAAAAACATTGCTGTTATCGAATACGAAGACGATATCATAGTTATCGACTGTGGACTTGCATTCCCCGATGAGGATATGCTCGGAGTTGACCTCGTTATTCCCGACTTCACATACCTCGAAAAAAATGTGTCAAAGATACGTGGAATACTTATTACACACGGACATGAAGACCATATCGGTTCTCTCCCGTATCTGCTCAGAAATATCAACGTGCCTGTATACGGTACAAGACTTACTCTCGGTATTGTCGAAAGCAAACTGGCTGAACATAAGCTGCTCGGTGAACGTGAGCTTATTACTGTCGAGGCAGGTACTGTACTCAAGCTCGGCGTGTTCAAATGTGAATTTATCAGAGCGAACCACTCTATTGCCGATGCCTGCATGATAGCGGTAAAGACTCCTGAGGGTACTATACTTCATACAGGTGACTTCAAGCTCGACGTATCTCCTATCGGCGGAGAAATGATGGATTTGACAAGAATCGGTGAGTACGGTCGAGAGGGAATACTCCTTCTCATGTGCGAAAGTACCAATGTTGACCATCCCGGTTTCACTCCGTCGGAAAGAAAGGTCGGTGCTTCTCTTGACCGTATATTCATGACAAATACGGAAAAGAGAATCATTATAGCCACCTTCTCGTCAAACGTACACAGAGTTCAGCAGATAATAAACTCCAGCGTAAAATACGGTCGTAAGGTTGCGATTACGGGCAGAAGTATGCTCAACGTAGTCGGTGCCGCCGTTCGTCTCGGATACATGGATGTTCCCGCAGGAGCTTTAATAGATATCGCAGACATAAACCGTTATCCGGCAGAAAAAATTACTATTGTTACCACAGGTTCTCAGGGTGAGCCTATGTCCGCACTTTATCGTATGGCATTCTCAGACCACAGCCAGGTAGAGCTTACACCACGTGACCTTGTTGTACTTTCCTCTCACGCTATCCCCGGCAACGAAAAGCTCGTTTCACGTATCATAAACGAGATGTACAGAAAGGGTGTCAGCGTATATCACGACGAAGCGGTAGTTCACGTTTCGGGTCACGCTTGTCAGGAAGAATTAAAGCTCATCCACGCACTCACAAAGCCGAAATACTTCATGCCTATCCACGGTGAATATCACCATCTCATGCAGCACAAGGAGCTTGCCGAGTATATGGGTATGGATCCGCAGAATATATTCCTTATGGAAATCGGTCAGGTTCTTGAGCTTGACAGAAACTCATGTAAGAAGAACGGCACTGTTCCCTCAGGCAGAATGCTTGTTGACGGCTACGGGGTAGGAGATGTCGGAAATATCGTTCTCCGTGACCGCCGCCACCTTGCACAGGACGGACTTATCGTTGTCGTTGCTACGGTCGATGTTGACGAAGCTACAATTGTATCGGGACCCGACCTTATTTCGAGAGGCTTTGTATACGTCCGTGAAAGCGAAGAGCTTATGGACAGCGTAAAAGAACTTGTTCGTGGAGTTCTCTGTGATACCCTTGACTCAGGTGTAACCGAATGGACACAGATGAAAACCAACGTAAAGGATTCACTTACAAAGTACCTCTACACCAAGACCAAGCGTAAGCCGATGATACTTCCCATAATAATGAACGTATAAGGAGAAAATATAATGGTAAAGCATATAATCCTTTGGAAGCTCAAGGATGAAATGACCGCAGAAGAAAAAGCAGCGGCAAAAGCAGAAGCAAAAAAGAGACTTGAAAACCTCAACGGAAAGATAGAAGGGCTTGTTTCTCTCAGAGTAGTAACAGATTCACTTGAGTCTTCAAACGCAGACATGATGCTCGACTCTGCATTCACAACAGCAGAAGCTCTTGCAGGATATCAGGTAAATCCTCTCCATCTTGAAGCGGCAGGCTTTGTTCGTTCCGTTGTTTCACAGAGACTCTGCCTTGATTTTAACGACTGATGGCAGGATACAGAAAGGCGGAGCTGCTTTCACCCGCAGGAAATTTTGAAAAGCTCAAGGCTGCTGTAAATTACGGTGCTGATGCCGTATACCTTGCAGGAAGAAACTTCGGTATGCGTGCAGCCTCGACTAACTTTGACCGTGACGAGCTTATTGCGGCGGTATATTATTGTCACAGCCACAACGTAAAGTTGTATGTAACGGTAAACGTAATGCCGCACACAAACGAATATGAGGATCTCGCCGACTACATCCGTTTCCTTGATGAGGTCGGAGTTGATGCGGTAATCGTTGCGGATATCGGTGTTGTTATGCTCATTCGTGAGATAGCACCGTCCCTTGAGATACACATATCTACTCAGGCAAGTGCGGTATCGGCTCAGGCTTGTAACGCATGGCATAAGCTCGGTGCAAAAAGAGTAGTTCTCGCACGTGAGCTTACAATGAAGGATATTGTTGAGATAAGAAAGAACATCCCTGATTCACTTGAAATAGAAGCGTTCGTTCACGGTGCTATGTGTATTGCATACAGCGGAAGATGCCTACTCTCGAACTATTTTACAGGACGTGACGCAAACCATGGTGCTTGTGCCCAGTCGTGTCGATGGAAGTATTCTCCCACTGCGATAGACCTTGCAGAATCGAACCGTCCCGATATTCCCTCGGTAGCTACGGCTTATGAGGAAAACGGTGAGACGTTCTTTATGTCATCGAGAGATACTTCAATGATAGAGCATATTCCCGAACTTGAAGAATCAGGCATAACCAGCTTTAAGATAGAGGGCAGAGTCAAAAGTGCATACTATGTTGCGGTAGTTACAAATACATATCGTATGGCTATTGACGCATATCGTCGTGACCCCGCAGGATATAAGTTCGATAAGGCTTGGCTGAACGAGCTTGACGGCGTAAGTCACAGAGAATACGGCACGGGCTTCTACTTTACTCCCCCGTCTCAGGATGCAAATACCGTACATGACCTCGGCTATATCCGTGAAAAGGCATATATCGCTTCGGTAGTATCGGATGCACAGACAGCAGGGGATGACGGAATGTACGATGCACTCTTTATTCAGCGTAATAAGGTAACAAATACGGACACAGTCGAGCTTATCACACCCGGTAAGGTAGGCAGAGCATTCTCGGCAGTCTCTCTCAGTGATGCACAGGGCAATCCGATAGAATCCGCTCCGCACCCGTCCATGTATTTCAGACTGAAAGTACCGTTCCCCGTAAAGCAGGGCGATATTCTCAGACTCGGAGGAGAGTAATAGCTTGAGTTTTATTGATATTCTTAATGCTTTCTTCATCGGACTCGTTCAGGGAATAACGGAATGGCTCCCCATTTCATCAACAGGACATATGATACTGTTTGAACAGTTTGTCGGTATGAACGTGTCTGACGCATTCATGGAAATGTTCCGTGTTGTAATTCAGTTCGGTTCCATCCTTGCGGTAGTCGTACTGTATTGGAAAAGATTGTTTCCACTCTCTCCATCTACTCCGTCGACTGAACGTAAGAAAATATGGACTCTCTGGCTGAAAATCGTTATAGCAGTTATCCCCGCAGGTGTTGTCGGAGTTTTGTTCGATGATATTCTCGATACATACCTCTATAACTACATAACCGTTGCCGCGGCCCTTATAGTTTACGGTATCGTGTTTATCGTGATTGAAAGACATCACAAAAACAGGAGCTTCAAAATTGACTCTACCGATGACCTTGACTGCAAGACTGCTCTTAAAATAGGTGCGTTCCAGACTTTATCGCTCATTCCCGGTACGTCACGCTCGGGCTCGACTATTATCGGTGCGATGTGTGTCGGAGTTTCACGTACAGCAGCGGCAGAGTTCTCATTTTTCATGGCAATTCCCGTAATGCTCGGTGCAAGTCTGCTGAAAATCGCAAAATATGCGGTAAACTACGGACTTTCCTTTACCTCCAGTGAGATAATCACTCTCGTTGTCGGTATAGTTACGGCGTTTGTAGTATCACTCATAGCAATCAGATTCCTTGTGGAGTTCGTCCGCCGTCACAGCTTTGAGCTTTTCGGTTGGTACAGAATAATCCTCGGTGCAGTCGTTCTTGCGTACTATTTTATAACAAAATAATATAAAAACCGTTTTACGATAGTTGTTTTTCGCAGGACGGTTTTTTGCTTTTTGTCATTGACATGGAATGGTGATAATGCTATAATCTATCCAAACAAATATTGAAATTTCGGGTGAAAATTATGACATATTATGATTTCATTACGACTGGCGGTCATAAAAAGTATCGCCGACCCGCTTTTGCAGAACGTGATATAGCTTCGGAATTTGCACGTGAAGGGCTGTCTCCCGAAGAAAGAATGACGAGACGGTTTGAAATTGCGTGTGCAAATGAGGAAGCTCACATATTCGATGGACAGCAGATAGTTTTCATGCGTACCGCGACTGCGTTGCCTGATGTGTTTACGGCTGACGAATGGGATGAGATAAAATCAAAGCACTTCATCCATGAGCTTGGATATACATCTAACGTAACTCCCGATTACAGCAGAATAATATCACGTGGACTTGATGAAGTTTTAGCTGACGAAAACACAAACGAGTACGAAAAGCGTGAAATAACGGCTCTCTTGTCGGTCGTTGACAAATACCGTGATGAAGCTGAACGTATCGGACGTGATGATGTTGTACGCACACTTGAGAGAGTTCCAAGAAAAGCTCCGACTTCATTCCGTGAAGCGTTGCAGTTCTTCCGTATAATCCACTACGCATTGTGGCTGGAGGGAACATATCACGTGACCTGCGGAAGATTCGATAAATATATGTATCCGTACTATAAGGCAGATGTTGATAGTGGTTTGCTCACAGATGATGAAGCTGTCAAGCTCATGTGTGATTTCTTCCTGTCGTTCAATATAGACTCCGACCTTTATCCGGGAGTTCAGCAGGGTGATAATGGTCAGTCGATGGTTCTCGGTGGATGTGATGCTGACGGAAATGACTGCTTCACACGACTTTCGGAGATATGTCTTATAGCATCGGGAGAAAACAAGCTTATTGACCCGAAGATAAATATGCGTGTTGCGGCAGATACTTTGCCCGACAGATTTGTAAAAGGAAGCCGTCTTACCGCAGTCGGAATGGGATTTCCGCAGTATTCTAATGATGATGTCGTGATAGCAGGTCTGGAAAAGCTCGGATATTCTCATGAGGATGCTGCTGAATACGGCGTTGCGGCTTGTTGGGAGTTTATCGTTCCCGGAAAAGGCTTTGATGTTGCAAATATTGCCGCATTGTCATTTCCAAAAGTGGTAGATACAGTCCTTCACCGTGACTTTACCTCGCGCAGTAGCAAAACTGAACTTGAAAATGCGATTAAGGCAGAAATAGCGGTTGAATGTGAAAGAATAACTTCTTCCGTTAAAGACCTGTGGTTCGTGCCGGCTCCATTCCTAAGTCTTTTCTTTGATACACCCTTCGGGGATGTTTCAAACGGCTCTGTATATAACAATTTCGGTGTACACGGTACGGGAATTTCAACAGCTTCGGATTCACTGGCGGCTATGGTAAAGTATTTGATTGACGGTAAAAAGCTGACTGCGGATGAGCTGATACGTGCGGTTGATGCGGATTTTGAGGGATATGAGGATATTCTTGCAAGACTTCGCACGGACGAGACAAAAATGGGTGCTTCCGATAGCGAACCTGCCGATGAATGGGCTGTAATACTTCTCGAAACCTTTGCGGAGGAGCTTAAAAAATACAAAAACTGCCGTGGAGGTATTTGGAGAGCAGGTACGGGTTCGGCAATGTACTACCTCTGGCACGCCGAAAGTATAGGAGCATCACCCGATGGCAGACGCAGAGGAGAGGCATTCGGAACCAATTTCTCACCGTCATTGTTTGCGAAAACTGCGGGACCTGTTTCCGTAATTCGCAGCTTTACACGACCGCAACTTATAAACAACGTGAATGGCGGTCCTCTTACACTTGAATTTGATTCGTCTGTGTTCTCTGAAGCTGATTCAGCTGAAAAATTGGGCTCACTTGTCCGTTATTTCATCAAACTCGGTGGTCATCAGTTACAGCTTAACTCCGTATCAAAGGAGACTTTGCTTGATGCACAGGCTCATCCCGAAAAATATCCGCACCTGATTGTCCGTATATGGGGGTGGAGTGCGTATTTTACAGAGCTTGATAAGCCGTATCAGGATCACGTTATCGCAAGACAGGAATACAGACTTTAACGGTGAATGAGAATGGAAAACATATTTCATGAAGTGTACGGCACTATATTTGACATAAAGGAATTTGCCGTACATGACGGAGATGGAGTCAGAACAACGGTGTTTCTCAAGGGGTGTCCGCTGTCGTGTGTGTGGTGTCATAATCCTGAGGGGCAGTCTGTCAAGCCTGAAATAATGGTGAAATCCGGCTGTGTCGGATGCGGAAAATGCAAAAGCGGATGTGAGCATGAGGAATGTAGTCCATATGGAAGATGCCTTTATGCCTGCCCACGTGGACTTGTCCGTCTTGCAGGTGAGAGGGTATCGTCATATGTGCTTGCAAAACGATTTGGCAGAGACTCTGAGCTATACGAAATGAGCGGCGGAGGTGTGACCTTGTCGGGTGGAGAACCGCTTATGCAGCATGAATTTTGTATATCACTGCTTCATAAATTGGGTGAAATGGGAATAAACCGTGCCATTGAAACCTGCGGATATGCCAAAAGTGAGATTTTTGCAGCCGTCGTTAATGAGTGCGACCTTGTATACTGTGACCTGAAGCTGGCGGACAGTGAACTCCATCGCAAATACACGGGCGTACCGAACGAACAGATACTTGAAAATATAGAATTTCTGCGACGTTTGGGGAAGAAATACAGGATACGTGCGCCGCTCATTCCTAACATCACAGATACGGAAGAAAATTTCAGCCGAATACGTGAGCTGACAAAAGAGGATGAGGTACAGTATCTGCCGTATAACAACCTCGCGGGGGCAAAATATGTTCAGCTCGGACGTGAATATCCACTTGATTAAGACTTAATTGCAATGAAAAAATGATTAATGCCAGAATGTTAATAATATATTAAATA
>CAYTLG010000031.1:0-13743 GCA_964438725.1 uncultured Ruminococcus sp.
GAACACACGATTTCCAGTCGTGCGCCTTAGACCAGCTCAGCCACCTTTGCATCTGAAAAACCCGCCTATTGGGATATTCTTTTCGCACCCACAAGATTATCTCTCGCTGAATGCTCTAAAATTATACCACACCAAGGCAGGTTTGTCAAGGGGATTTTCAAAATTTCTTTCGATTTTTCTGATTTTTTTGTTTTTTATTTGCCGCTGTGCTTTAACGAGGCGTCCACAAGTCCTACAAACAGGGGATGAGGTCTGTTCGGACGGCTCTTGAACTCGGGATGGAACTGCACTCCGACGTAAAAATCGTTCTCGCTCACTTCAACAGTCTCGACTATATGTCCGTCAGGTGAGGTTCCGCTGAGGGTCAGTCCCGATTTTGTCAGACGTTCACGATACTCGTTATTGAATTCGTAGCGATGGCGGTGTCTCTCGCTTATCTCCGCTTTACCGTAGCAGGAGCGAATCCTTGTACCCTCTGCAAGACAGCACGGATATGCACCGAGACGAAGTGTCCCGCCTTTGCTTACATCACTCGACTGGTTAGGTAGAAAATCTATGACCTTGCTCTCTCCCCTCTCGTTAAATTCTCCTGAATCTGCATCCTCTATTCCTGCTGCATGACGTGCAAATTCAATGACCGCTATCTGCATTCCGAGACATATTCCAAGGTACGGGACGTTGTTTTTGCGACAATACTCCGCAGTATATATCATTCCGTCAATTCCACGGCTCCCAAATCCTCCGGGAATTATAACACCTCCACAGTCATCTATAAGCTCTGCGATGTTATCCCGTGTGATCGTCTCTGAATCTATCCACTTTATGTCAACTTTCGCATAAGCAGAATATCCTGCGTGTCGAAGTGCCTCTGCAACGGAAAGATATGCGTCATGAAGAGCCGTATATTTACCGACGAGTGCGATTTTGACCTCTCTATCGCTTTTCTTTATCCTGTCGAGCATATCGCACCATTCCGTGAGGTCTGCTTTTTTCACTTCGATTCCAAGCTCTCTGCAAACTATATCCGAAAATCCGCTTTTTTCAAGCATTATCGGGGCTTCATACAGCGTTGATACCGTTCTGTTTTCAATAACGCAATCGGGCTTTACGTTACAGAACATCGCTATCTTTTTAAATATCGACTCCTCAAGGGGTTCATCGCAGCGAAGTACGATTATGTTCGGGTTTATTCCCATTCCCTGAAGCTCTTTTACGGAGTGCTGGGTCGGCTTTGTCTTATGCTCCTGTGAACCACTGAGATACGGAACAAGGGTCACGTGTATGAACAGAGAATTTTCACGCCCGACTTCCAGCGATACCTGTCTTGCGGCTTCTATGAATGGCTGTGATTCTATATCTCCCGTAGTTCCGCCTATTTCGGTTATAACGACATCGGCATCGGTCTTTTCAGCAACAGAATAGATAAACGACTTTATTTCGTTTGTGATATGCGGTATTACCTGTACGGTTTCTCCGAGATATTCCCCACGTCTTTCCTTACACAACACATTCCAGTAGACCTTGCCCGATGTAAGATTGGAATATTTGTTGAGATCCTCATCTATAAAGCGTTCATAGTGTCCGAGGTCAAGGTCGGTTTCAGCTCCGTCCTCCGTAACATATACTTCTCCATGCTGATACGGACTCATCGTACCGGGGTCTACGTTGATGTATGGATCGAGCTTCTGTGCCGCTACTTTCAGTCCCCTGGCTTTAAGCAGTCTACCGAGAGAGGCAGCAGTTATTCCCTTTCCGAGTCCCGATACCACTCCACCTGTAACGAAGATATAGTTTGCCTGTTTCATATTTTCCCCCAAGATATTTTATTACCGCAAAAAATGAGAAAAGGACTCCGCAAATATGCAAAAGTCCTTCTCTTAAATTGATGGTTTATTATAATCCCACGCACGGCACTTTGTCAAGATAAAATCTGCACAAACCTATAAAAAATACTTTCCCTCTATCTCCGCTCATTATAAGACATTATGCTTTTCATTATAAGACATTATGCTTTGTTTTGCCGTGTCTGTGAAAGTTTTATTGTGCTTTTCGACGATTGACTTAAGCGGATGTTTGTGATATCATATTACCATGCTAATGTGATAAAGTATTAAAGCAAACAACGAAAGGGATATATATCATGAAAAAACTTACACGTAATATAGGACTTACACTTCTGACCACAGCTCTTACACTCACCGCAATGACATCATGTTCAGACAAAGCCGACTCCGACATGGCAGGAGTAAAAAAAGACGGAAAGCTGGTTGTCGGAATTACAGAATATGCTCCGATGGACTATCGTGACGAAAACGGAAGCTGGACAGGCTTCGATGCGGAATTTGCAATGATGTTTGCAGATGAGCTTGATGTTGAATGTGAATTTGTAGTTATCGACTGGGACAACAAGCTGCTTGAGCTATCCTCCGGCTCCATCGACTGTATCTGGAACGGTATGACCATCACTCCTGAGATAACATCATCATGTGCTGTTTCCTCACCTTATGTTGAAAACCGTCAGGTAGTTGTAATGTCCTCATCAATAGCAGGAAACTACGATACCTTTGAAGCTATGGCTGACCTGAAGTTTACAGCTGAAGCAGGTTCTGCCGGTGAAAGTGCTATCGGTGATGTTGCAAATTACACCGCAGTTTCAGACCAGTCAGCAGCACTTCTTGAAGTTGCCTCCGGTTCAGCAGATGCTTGTGTAATTGACGCAACAATGGCAGCAGCTATGACAGGTGAAGGAACATCCTACGCAGACCTCGTTGCAACAGTAGAGCTTACAAATGAACAGTACGGTGTTGCATTCAGAAACGGTTCCGACCTTTGCGATGAGCTTAATGATTTCATGGCTGACGCAAAAGCAGACGGTTCACTCAAAACTCTCGCCGACAAATACGGTCTTACTCTCGCTCAGTAATGTTTTTTGAAGTCACATCGAGTCTTTTGAGCGGATTCGGGACTACACTGCTCATATTTGCACTCACTCTCGTTTTTTCCGTCCCACTTGGGCTTATAATATGCTTCGGTTCAATGAATAAGCTCGGGTTCAACGTATTCGGCAAGCGTTTCTGCCCGATTTCGCTGATAACTAAAACGTTCGTATGGATAATCAGAGGAACGCCACTCATGTTACAGCTTATCGTAATATACTACGGCCCCGGACTTATATTCGGACTTGACCTAATGCCAAGATTTACCGCTGTACTTGTTGCCTTTGTAGTAAATTATGCCGCATATTTCTCTGAGATATACCGTGCAGGCATAGAATCCGTACCGAAAGGGCAATATGAAGCCGCAGCTACTCTCGGAATGACAAGGGGACAGACATTTTTCCGTGTTATCCTCATGCAGGTTATAAAGCGTATCATTCCGCCGATGTCAAACGAGATAATCACTCTCGTCAAGGACACCTCACTCGCACGTGTCATAGCAGTATACGAGATAATTTGGTCAGCACAGGCTTACATAAAGCTGAACGGACTTATCTGGCCTTTGTTCTATACGGGAGCATTCTACCTCGTATTCAGCGGACTTCTCACGATACTGTTTGACAGACTTGAGAAAAAGCTCGATTATTTCAGGATTTAAGGAGCAGAAAATGCAGAACAACGTACTTGAAGTCAAAAACCTCTCGAAAAGCTACGGAGACACACCCGTACTTCGTGATATATCCTTCACACTCGGACGTGGAGAGGTTCTTGTAATAATCGGCTCATCGGGAAGCGGAAAAACCACACTGCTCCGCTGTCTGAACTTTCTCGAAGAAGCGGATGGTGGAGAGATACTTGTTGACGGCGAAAAGATACTCGGCGGGGGTGAAGTCCTGAGTGAGCGTGAAAAAAGAGAAAGACGGCTGAACTTTGGACTTGTATTTCAATCGTTCAATCTTTTTCCGCAGTACACGGTAAAGCGTAATGTAACACTTTCACCTGAAATATTTGAGACAGACAGACTCCGTGAAAAATACGGTCGTGGACGTGAATTTCGTGAAGAAAGACGAAGTATGCGTGAATCAATTGACAAGCGTGCAGACGATATACTTGCCTCAGTCGGACTTTCTGCTAAGGCAAACAGCTACCCGTGGCAGTTATCGGGCGGTCAGTGTCAGCGTGCTGCTATTGCAAGAGCTTTGGCAATGTCGCCTGAGGTACTGTGCTTTGACGAACCCACATCCGCCCTTGACCCTGAGCTTACCGGTGAGGTACTCCGTGTGATACGTGAGCTAAAAACAAGCGGAAGAACGATGATAATTGTGACTCATGAAATGGATTTTGCAAGGGAAGTCGGCGACAGAATAATTTTTATGGCAAACGGTATTGCCGAAGCCGATGGAACTCCAGATGAAGTATTTGAAAATGAACGTGTACGCAGTTTTGCCTGTGCTATGAGTGCGGCAAGCTGATTCAGTAAAAATACCTCCGAAAATCAGATGTTGTATCTGAAATCGGAGGTGTTTTTTTATTCTTCAAATTTTGCTCTTGCTTCTGTGAACAGCTTCATAAGCTCATCGTCAGACATTGTGGTGGTACGTCCGCTCTCATATTCACGGTCAATTTCCTCTTTCATCCATGCGATAAGAGGTGATTTTTTATCGTACTTCATGCCCTCACAGCGGTGATTTATCCAGTGTGCGATTCCTGCCGCTCCGCTATGTGCATCTATTGCAACCTGAGGACTTCTTCCAAGCAGTTTTTCCGTATTGAAGATGTTATATATTTCTTCATCCTTGAGAAGTCCGTCAGCGTGTATACCTGCTTTTGTGATGTTGAAGTCACGTCCAACAAACGGAGTTTTCGGCGGAATATCATAGCCTATCTCGTTCTTGAAATATTCGGCTATTTCCGTTATCACAGTGAGATCCATTCCGTCCGTGTCTCCTCTGAGTGAAGCGTATTCCATTACCATAGCTTCAAGGGGAGTATTACCGCAGCGTTCACCGATACCGAGCAAAGCACAGTTTACCGCAGAACAGCCATACAGCCATGCTGTCGATGAATTTGAAACTGCTTTGTAGAAGTCATTATGTCCGTGCCATTCGAGACGGTCGGGGCTGAATCCACCGTAGTGATTAAGACCGTAGCAGATACCCGGAACTGAACGAGGAAGAGCGGCACCGGGGTATGAAACTCCGTAGCCCATAGTATCGCAGGCTCTGATTTTTACCGGAATACCATAGCTTTCGCAAAGCTCCTCTATTGCCTCAGCCAGAGGAAGAACGAAACCGTAGAAGTCCGCACGTGTGATATCTTCAAAGTGACATCTGGGAGAAATTCCCATATCAAGCACTTCTCCTATGACGGAAAGGTACTTATCCATTGCACTTTTACGGGTAAGTCCCATTTTATTGTATATATGATAGTCGGAACACGAAACAAGTATACCCGTCTCACGTATTCCAAGTGATTTTACAAGTTCAAAATCCTGCTTTGATGCACGTATCCATGTCGTTATCTCAGGGAACTTATATCCGAGGTCAAGGCATTCTTCAAGGGCACGTCTGTCCTTTTCTGTATAAACAAAGAACTCCGACTGGCTTATGATTCCCTGCTCTCCTCCGAGTCTGTGGAGCATTTTATAAAGGTCAACTATCTGTTTCACCGTAAAGGGATTCATTGCCTGCTGACCGTCACGGAAAGTCGTATCGGTTATTCTTATCTTTTCAGGCATATTTATCGGTACGAAACGGTGGTTGAACGAAACCTTCGGCACAGATTCATAATCGAACAGCGGACGGTAGAGATTCGGGTCTGCTCTTTCCTGGAGGGAGTAACGATAGGCCGACTGCTCGATAAGGTGAGTGTTTTCGGAATAACCGACGCTCATCTCACGCTCGTAAACTATATTATTCATTCTCTTTGTATCGTCATTTTGCATAGTTTGATACCTCCGCTTTCATATAGCTCAGATTTTATCTCATCTATGCATATAGTATATCACGCATTATGCAAGTTGTCAAGCAAATTAATTCATTTCAATTGAAATTGTCGTGAATTTTTTACCGCACACCATGAATAATTAATCGCGCGTATTTTTAGACGAAATCGTATTGCAAATAGTTTAAAAATATGATAGAATAATGGAAAATATCGTTTTAAAATCAACTTTTTCAGGAGACGAAAACATGGACGGTTCAATCAACTACGCCGAATACACGGTAGAACAGAAAGCTGAGGGTAAATACCTCAAGCGTAAGATTCTTTTAATGACAGTGTACGGAATTATCATCTTTGCTTACATCGGACTTATGGTTGCTCTCAGCAATTACGGTGTGCTTGTCGCAATTCTGACACTTCCTTTCATTCCGCTCACCATAATGATAGTACGCAACCTCACATGGAACAGATATGTCAAGGTGGAGCATAAATACGAGATTGCAAACGCAAAGCTCCGCATTACCGATATATACGGTCCCAAGCGTGAACAGGTAGTATTTGAAAATCTTCTTTCTGAATTTTCTTCAATCGGACCTATGGATGAAGAAAATCGTGACAAATGGGAACAGGCAGACAAAATTCTTGATTTCAGAGGAAGCAACAAGTCTGAAGAATCCTACTACGCAAGACTTGAAAAGGACGGAAAGTCTCTTGTAGTACGCTTTGAAGCAATCAACAAAATGGTAAAATCCATGAAGTTCTACAACTCATCCGCAACAATCGTAAAGCAGATGAGATTCTGACAACAAAATATACAAGCGGGGAATATAATCTTTCCTCGCTTTATTTATGAGGTAAATATGCTGAATATTCTGCTTATCATCCTAT
Organism: uncultured Ruminococcus sp.; assembly: GCA_964438725.1. Classification (GTDB taxonomy): domain Bacteria; phylum Bacillota; class Clostridia; order Oscillospirales; family CAG-272; genus UMGS1696. The sequence continues at coordinate 6,768 of CAYTLG010000031.1, forward strand.
ATATTGCATTTATCGCAATCGGACTTCCCGACTCGATTCTAGGCTCCGCTTGGCCGTCGATGTATCCTGAATTTGAGATAGATGTATCATGTGCGGGAATCGTATCCTTTATTATAGCACTTGGCACGATAATCTCCGCTCTTTGTGCCGACAAGCTCATTTCAAAATTCGGTACGGGAAAGGTCACTGTCGCCTCCATCGGACTCAGCACAATAGCACTTTTCGGCTTCTCCATCGCAAGTGAGTTCTGGATACTGTGCCTGTTTGCTCTCCCCTACGGAATGGCTGCGGGAAGTATCGACTCCGGTATGAACAACTTTGCCGCACTTAACTTCGAGAGCCGTCACCTGAGCTGGCTTCACTGTATGTGGGGAGTAGGAACTGTCATAGGGCCTTATGTGCTGGGCTACGTTCTCGCACACGACATGAACTGGAGAGCTTCATACCGCATTCTCGGAGTTATCATGTTCGTTTTATTCCTTGTAGTACTGTTAAGTCTGCCGCTGTGGAAAGGAAGCCGTGGTGGAACTGAGGGAGAGGATTTCACCCATGTTTCACTCAACAAACTCGTTCGTATGCCCGGTGTAAAGGAAGCTATGGTAGCGTTCTTCTGCTACTGTGCACTTGAACAGACTGCAATGCTGTGGGGCAGCAGTTACATGGTTCTTGAGGGTGGAGTTTCATCGGAGACTGCGGCACGACTCGGAAGTCTGTTTTTCATAGGAATAACGGTCGGTCGTGTTATATCAGGTTTCCTTACGATAAAGCTAAGCGATGACCTATTGATCCGTGTCGGATATGTCGTTGTCGTGATAGGTATTGTAACACTCCTTATGCCGTTTGGAAATATGTGCATATACGCAGGTCTGCTTCTCATAGGCTTCGGATGTGCTCCCATCTATCCCTGCACCATCCACGCAACTCCGATTCACTTCGGTACAGAGTATTCTCAGTCCGTTATAAGCATACAGCTTGCCAGTGCCTACACGGGAATATGTCTCATGCCGCCCCTGTTCGGATTCCTTGCCGGCAAAATCGGTGTATTTCTCTTGCCGTTCTATTTAGCCGTGATACTTGCGGTCATGGTAATAATGCATTTCAGAGTTCACAAGGCGGTTCACCCGTCTGTTGGATCAAATAAATAATAAAAAAGATACCATCGAGGTCGCAAAACGGTGGTATCTTATAAAAATTATAAAACCTTTGAAAGAAATTCTTTAAGTCTCGGATTTTTCGGATTAGTGAAGAATTCTTCCGGAGGAGCTTCTTCGAGTATCTTACCCTCGTCTATAAAAATGACACGGTTTGCGGCTTCTCTTGCAAAGCCCATTTCGTGAGTTACAATAACCATTGTCATTCCCTCATCCGCAACGGATTTCATAAGTTCGAGAACCTCTCCTACCATTTCAGGGTCAAGTGCTGAGGTCGGCTCGTCAAAAAGAATTACTTCGGGATTCATTGCCAAGGCACGAACGATAGCTACTCTCTGCTTCTGACCACCCGAAAGTGTTGACGGATATACATTAGCCTTATCGTCAAGCCCTATCTTGCGGAGGAGTCGGTGTGCGTTTGCTTCTGCGTCTGCCTTAATCTGAGCTTTTGTTGTGGTTATCGGTGTCTTTTCCTGCTTTTTATCCTTTTTTCTGAACGCATTTGTAAGGGGCAGGAAGAAGTTCTTTATTTTCGCATGGCGAAGGTCTGAAACTCCGATATGCACGGGAGCAAGCATGATATTCTCGATAACAGTCTTGTTATTAAACAGGTTGAACTGCTGGAACACCATACCCATTTTACGGCGGTGGATATTGATATCGACTGACATATCGGCAATATCAACTCCATCAAAGAAAATCTGTCCGCCTGTCGGGTCTTCCATACAGTTGAGGCAACGGAGGAACGTACTTTTTCCGCTTCCTGAGGGTCCGAGTACGCAAACGATATCGCCCTTATTTATCGTGATATCTATACCACGGAGAACATGGTTATTACCAAAGCTCTTTTCAAGATTAATTACGTCTATCACTTTTTGCGAGTCCCCTTTCCATCAGCTTGATTCCGATAGTTATTATCATTACTATTACGATATAGATTATTGCCATTGCGAGATACGGTACCATAAATTCATAAGAGTTTGTACCGATAAAGTTGAATGCAACGTAGAGGTCGGCTGCACCTACGAACGAAACAACGGATGTTTCCTTGATAAGAGAGATAAACTCATTACCGAGTGTCGGGAGAATGTTTTTAATTGCCTGCGGAATAACTATCTTCATCATTGATACGGAGAACGAAAGACCAACCGCACGTCCTGCTTCCATCTGACCGTGATCGACAGAGAGGATACCCGCTCTCATCATTTCAGAGATGTATGCACCACTGTTAAGACCGAATACAAGCATAGAGACCTGAACACCACTTGATCTTATACCGAATATCGGCAGAAGAACGTAGTAGAACAGAAGAAGCTGTACAACCATAGGAGTTCCACGGAAGAATCCGACGTACACCGATGCGATACTGTTCAGTACTCTCGGAAGTCTTTTATATTTAGGAACCACGCGTATTGTTGCAATTATGGTACCGATAACGATACCCACTACAAGACCTACAAGTGCAATCAGCAGAGTGTTCTTCAGACCCTCAAGCACCTTTATATAGCCGCCGTTATCTATCATTATTTCAAGAAACTTGGCTATCTTTTTATCAAAATTTCCCATTTCTTACCTTTCAGAATTTTCTCTTAAAACCCCAAAAACTGCCCCCTTGGTCAAAGAGAGCAGATTTCAGGTAGATTTTATCTAAAGCGTCAGTTTATTTTGTTTCGTTGTATGCCTTAACGATGCAAGCAGCAGGTGCGGAGTCAACAACAACCATGTCGATGTTACCGTTGATGAGATCCTGTACAGCGATAGCTGCTGTGTTGTAGCCTGTGCAAGTGATTTCGAATCCATCGAAGCCCCAGTCAGCGTCACCTTCGAGGTAGAACTGAGCAGTGGTACCATTCTGGCAGCCGGCCTTTGTGGAGCTTGTATAGGTTGCGAGAACTGCTTCAACGTCAGCTGCGGTCTTGCAGTTATCAAATGCAGTGTTGCTTTCGAGAACGATTATTTCCTGAGATGCACTGTAATAAGAGTCGGAGAAGTTTACATATTCCATACGGTCTTCTTTAACTGTAAGACCTGCGATAGCGATATCACACTTGTGCTGACCAACGCTGAGACAAACTGCGTCGAAGTCCATGTTGTTGATAACGAGTTCTTTACCGAGTTCTTCTGCAAGGAGAGCTGCGATTTCCATGTCGATTCCATAGTAAGCATCGCCCTTGGTGTATTCAAAAGGTTCAAAGCCTGCGTTTGTTGCAACTACGAGCTGATCCTTGGATCCATCGAGAGTAGCGGAGGTGATAGCCTTAGGTTCGCCGTCACCGAAGTAGTTGTTGCAGATTTCATCGAATGTTCCGTCTTCTTTAATCTTTGCGATGAATGCGTTTGTTGCTTCGAGAAGTTCGGGCTGATCCTTGTCAACACCGAATGCGTATTCTTCTTCGGTGAGAGGAATCTCAATAACCTTTACGCCTGTGGATTCAGATGATGAACATGATACGAGAGAAACAACGAGCATTGCTGCTGCGAGAGTAAGTGTAAGTAATTTTTTCATGATATACGACCTTTCCGTTTGATGATATAATCTTGATGCGATGGTATAATTATACTCCGTCATGCATAAAAATGCAATAGTAATTTTGCAACAATATTCAATCATTCCGCATATTTTTTCGGTTAAGTTGTCAAGACAAACTAATATTCAGGCGATTATGCAGTATAATTCCTGCGTTTTCAGGCTATACTACGCTGTGAATAATACAAAAACGGAGATGAATATGAGAGAAGAAAATGAATCAAAGCTCGACAAAGAAACGGACAGCACCGCAAGTGAGGACAACGAAAAGCTCGATTATATAATAAAAAGCGGAGGCGTTGTATCATCCTCAAAAAACGAAACCATACACTGTCTCACCATAATCGGGCAGATAGAGGGACATTACAACCTCAGTGACGGTCAAAAAGCCACGAAATATGAGCATATAATACCACTTCTTGTGTCGATTGAGGAAAGTGACGAGATTGACGGGATTCTTGTTGTGCTGAACACTATGGGCGGAGACGTTGAAGCGGGACTTGCAATAGCCGAAATGATATCGGGAATGTCTAAACCGACTGTATCACTTGTGCTTGGCGGTGGACATTCGATAGGAGTTCCATTAGCGGTATCTGCAAAAAAATCGTTTATTTCTCCGACAGCAACAATGACTATACACCCGGTCAGGATAAGCGGAACCGTAGTCGGAGTACCGCAGACCTACTACTATTTTGAGAGGATGCAAAACAGAATAATGAATTTTGTCACGTCTCACTCCGAAATCAGCGAAGAAAAATTCCGTGAGCTTCTTATGCGTACCGACATGATTGCAACGGATGTTGGTTCTGTTATCGACGGATATGAAGCGGTGAAATGCGGACTTATTGATGAGGTCGGCAGTCTTAAAGAGGCAATATCGGCACTGAGAGGTATGATAAGCAAAGAAAAAAGACCCTCGTCCACAGAAAAATGAACGAAAGGTCTTTTGATGCAATTGAATTTATCTGCCCTCGGCCTCACAGTAAGCACAACGGCACTTTCCGTCAACCTTAACGAAATGTGCGGGAAGCTCCTGCTCGGTAGTGGAGATACAGCGTGAGTTGGGGCATGAAAGTCCCTCGACAGCTTCACCTGCGTAATCAGAATACACAGCAGTTTTTTCGCTGTTCTTAGCTTCTTCAAGGAGTTTAAGGATGAGTGCCATACGCATATACTTTCCGTAAAGCACCTGCTTGAAGTAGCACGCACGAGGGTCTTTATCGACAGCAACGCTTATCTCGTTTACTCTCGGAAGCGGATGAAGAACACGAAGTCCCTCTCCACCCATAGCCATCTTTTCGGGAGTCAAGATGTAGGAATCCTTGAGTCTCTCGTACTCGTCGGCATCGGCAAAGCGTTCCTTTTGGATTCTTGTCATGTAGAGGATATCAAGTGAGCCTATTTCATCCTCAAGACTGCGTGTTTCGGTATATGCAATGCCGTCCTTGTCCATCTTATCCTTAACGTAGCTCGGAATAGCAAGCTCTTCGGGAGAGATAAGCACAAACTTTATTCCACTGTAACGAGAGAGAGCTGCTATAAGTGAGTGAACTGTTCTGCCGTACTTGAGGTCACCACAGAAGCCTACGGTAAGGTCGGAAAATCTTCCCTTTTCACGATGAATAGTAAGAAGGTCAGCAAGTGTCTGTGTAGGATGGCAGTGTCCACCGTCACCTGCATTGATAACGGGGATGGAAGCGTTTACAGCCGCAACATACGGAGCACCCTCAAGAGGATGACGCATAGCAATTATATCGGCGTAGCATGATACTACCTTTGCGGTGTCGGCTACGCTTTCTCCTTTTGAAGCAGATGAGCTTTGTGCCGCTGAGAAACCTATAACACTGCCTCCAAGCTCAATCATAGCTGCTTCAAAGCTGAGTCTTGTTCTTGTGGAAGGCTCAAAAAACAGTGTCGCCAGCTTCTTACCCTTGCATATTTCGCTGTATTTCGCAGGGGATTCGATTATATCTTCTGCTGTCGCAACGAGAGAATCTATCTCTGCGGTAGTCAGTTCGGAAATATCAATAACGCTTCTCATATTTACACCTCGTATACGGAAATTCTTTTTTGGGGAGAGACACAAACTTTTATAAGTTGGTTGATTTTAAAGTAAAGCTCATACTCGTTAAGTTCAAGCACAACTTTGGAAACCGCAAGCAGCTAACCTACAATTTGGGATATCTATTACTTGCATCTGCCATTTCAAGCCAAACTTTGGAGAATTGTTCCGAAAGGAATAATTCTCGAGAACGAGCTGGTTGACTTACGATTTAAAGTAAAGCTTATGCTCGTTCAATCCAACTTTCGTCAGAAGGATTGTTACGGAACTTTATAAGTCTTTCGATGTCTTCGGTCTTGATGTAGCCGTTCTTTGCCGCAACTTCTGCGATGTGGTCAAAGTCGGTAAGGCTGATGTTCTTGAGGTTAGCTTCAGCAAGTCTGTCGAGACCCTTCTGCATACCGTAAGTGAAGATGGAGGCAATACCGAGAACCTCTGCACCTGCTTCTCTGAGAGCTTCTGCTACTTCGATAACACTGCCGCCGGTGGAGATGAGGTCTTCGATTATAACAACCTTCTGACCTGCTTCGAGCTTACCTTCGATACGGTTCTGTCTGCCGTGATCCTTGTTGCCGGAACGAACGTAACCCATAGGCATACCGAGAAGATGAGCTGTGATAGCTGCGTGTGCAATACCTGCGGTAGATGTACCCATGAGAACTTCTGCTTCGGGATAATACTCTCTTACAACGGATGCAAGAGCGTTTTCAACGTCACATCTTACTTCGGGAGCAGTGAGTGTAAGTCTGTTGTCGCAATATACGGGGGATTTGATTCCGCTTGCCCAGGTAAAGGGTTCTTCGGGACGGAAGAATACGGCTTTGATTTTAAGAAGGTCTTCAGCTATGAGTGTTTTTGTATCCATTTTTATTATGTCCTTTCGTTTATCAGCCAACAAAATCTTTGAGGCATCTTTCGTATGCTTCTACGGGGTCAACAGCGGCGGTAATGGGTCTGCCGACTACGATATAGTTACTTCCAAGCTCACGAGCCTTAGCGGGTGTGGTAACTCTGGACTGGTCACCCTTTTCGCTGTCGGCAAATCTGATACCGGGAGTTACGGTCATGAAGTTATCTCCGCATCTGCCGTGAACTACTGTGGATTCAAGGGGAGAGCATACAACTCCGTCAAGACCTGCTTTCTTTGCGTTTTCAGCGTAGTGCATTACAACTTCCTCTATCTTTTCGTTGATGAGGAGGTCACGCTTCATTATTTCCTCGCTTGTGGAGGTAAGC
>CAYTLG010000032.1:0-13595 GCA_964438725.1 uncultured Ruminococcus sp.
CGAGAGTACAACGCTTGATTTTTCGGATAGCTCAGATGTTTCCGATTGGGCTGTAGATGGAATCAGATTTTGTATTAAAAATAACCTTATTGAAGATATAAATGCCGATATGATATTTGCACCGAAATCTCCGTCAACACGTGGAGAAGCTGCTGTACTCGTATATAAGCTGGCATCAATGGTCAGCACAACATAACGGAGGGATTACTTGAAAAAAATAATACTTATTGGACTTTTGCTGATTGCAGCGACTTTTGCACTGGTGTCATGCTCTTCAAATACTGCTAAAGAGACTGATACAAAAGCCGAGACCACAATACAGCCGAAGGACGAGCATTCCGATAAAGAAATAAGCGATGACTGGCGTAATATCACTGTCGGAGGAGAGCATGATGTTCGTGTTATGTTTGTGAACGTCGGAAAAGCGGACTCAATAATAGTCGAGGTAGATGGACTATACTATATGATTGATACAGGTACACGTGAATCTGTGCCGTATACCGTTGCCGCACTTGAAGCATTCGGAGTAGAGCGGATAGAGAACGTGTTCATTACTCATCCTGACCAGGACCATGTAGGAGGATATACGGCGATACGTGAGCTTTACGAAGTGGGAAAGGTGTATTCTTCATCAATATGCGGCGATATGTACGTAATTGAGGGTGCGGCGGTGCGTGATGAACATATAAAGCTCGACCCCGGACAGGTAGTAGAACTTTCCGATGGAGTGTATTTTGAAGTCCTCAGTCCTATAAAGTATAATAGCGACGATGACAATAACAATTCACTTGTACTTAGACTTCAAGTCAACGGTGTGACAACTATTTTTGCCGGAGACATGAAGAAAGAAGAAGAGACAGAGCTAATAAATACGAATTTCGGTTTGAAATGTGATATTTTGAAAATCGGTCATCATGGCAGAAAGGATGCAACCTCTGCTGAATTTGTAGCGAAGGCTCAGCCCGATTATGCTGTAATAAGCACATCAACCGATGAAGAGGATCGCTCCGCACACGAGAAAGTTATAACTCGACTTGAGAATATCGGATGTGAAGTCCTTATCACCGAAAACTATGACCTTGGAATAATGTTGACAATAGGCAGGGACGGAAAGATAGAATTTGAAAACGTCACGACCGCTAAGGATTCGGCTGATATCAGACTGGATAAGGTTTCTAAGGAAAAGCAGACCGCAGTTCTTGTAAATAAGAGCGGAGAAAATGTTGACCTCAGTGGATGGTATCTTACATCAAGCCGAGGCGGTGAGATATTCCGCTTCCCCGATGGTACAATAATAAAGAGCGGAGCAGAGCTTACCGTTTCATGCAAAGGCGGAGATGGTGATGTAGTCTGGAATGAAGCATATGTATGGCATGACTCAAAAGATGACAAGGCATCACTTATAGACTGCTTCGGAAATTTCGTTGACGAAAAAGACAGCAAATGAAATAACAGCCTGTTCAGAGTACAATAATGTACAATGGGCAGGCTGTTTCCTTTATTTAATGCTTTTGGGCTTACTTTTGAAAATGAGTGAAGCCAAAAGTCCGAATAGCAGAGCGGCAGAAATTCCACCGGCACATTTGTTGAGACTGCCTGTTAGTGCACCGATAAGTCCGCTTTCATCGACAGCTTCACGAACCCCCTTGCTTATAAGATATCCGAACCCTGTGAGTGGTACAGTTGCACCTGAGCCTGCATATTCTATAAGCGGTTCATAAACTCCGACAGCACCGAGAATGACTCCACATACTACGTAAGCGACAAGTACACGTGCCGGAGTGAGAGCAGTTTTATCTATAAATATCTGTGCAATAACGCAAAATAACCCTCCTACGACAAACGCACGTACATAGCTTAGTACAGCCTCCATATTAACCTCCATTTATAATCACTGATTTAAAGCTCTGATTTTCTTGTTCCGTGAATCTCGACCAGATGTGCCACGCCGGGTATTGTCTGCCCCTGATTTACAGAAAGGGAGTTCATTATTGCTCCCGTTGCTATGAACAATACCTTTTTCAGTTTGCCTATTCTGATATTTTCAAGTATGTCCGAGGCTATAACGACAGCACTGCAACCACATCCCGAACCGCCGGAGTGTGTGTCTGATGAATCGGGAGCATATATCATAAGTCCGCAGTCGGTGTGATTTTTTGAAATGTCAATTCCTTTTGATTTCATTAGGTCAACGAGTATCATGCTTCCCTCTCGTCCGAGATCTCCTGTAATAATCAGGTCGTATTTTTCCGGAGAATGATTTTTCATGAATCTTTCAAGTGTATCTAAAGCGGCAGGAGCCATAGCAGCCCCCATGTTTCCCGAATCGCTTATTCCACCGTCTACGAGTCTCCCTGGCATTAGGGAAACTATCTCAGGTATATATTCGCTATCGACATTTTTGGAGTCCTCTGTAAGTGATGAATATATAAATGCACCTGAACCCGTGACTGTCCATTGTGCTGTAGGAGGACGTTGTCCACCGTATTCCAGTGGGTATCGGAATTGTCTCTCAGCCGAACAAAAATGGGATGAAGTAACTGAAGCACATCTGTCACATACGGATGACGCATACACTGCCGACATTATCATACCCTCTGCGGCAGTTGAGCAAGCTCCGAAAAGTCCCAGAAACGGTATGCCGAATGAAATAACGCCGAATGCCGATGAGATACATTGGTTTATTAAATCTCCTGCGAAAAGTGTATTTATATCATTTGGTGTCAGCTGTGCTTTGCCGATAGCAAGTGTCAGTGCCAACCGCTGCATTTCCGATTCAGATTTTTCCCAGGTGTCCTTGCCGAATCTGTCGTCTCCTGCAATGTCAATGAGCTTGCCAAGTGGACCGTTCTTTTCTTTTTGACCTGCAACCGAAGCAGAAGAAAGTATGAATACTCTTTTGTTTAATTTGAATACACTATCTGTCATGTTGCTTTTCCTCTTGATTTGATGTTTCTTTTGGTGCAATGTTATTCTGTACAAGTGCGTTGTGAATTATCCATGTGTTTTAGTAAATTTAACGGTAAAAGAACATAAATTCGTTGTTTTTGATTGTGTAGAATTGCTGGTTGGTGTATCTGCATAAATTGCGTACATAAGAATTGTGCAACAATTACAAATGAAAAAATCGTGAGGAAATGTGATTAGGTCAATACGGAGAACATCTTTTTAACCTATTGACTTTGCTCCAAAAAAGAGTATAATATATCACGGCAAGGGGAAATAAAGAAAACACCCTGAGCTAAAGAAATTTTAATGGGTTCGGTCGTTAGAATACGATCGTTGTACAGGAGGTACTAACATGATCTGCAACAGCAAATATCTTTACAAAGTCGAACTGGTAACAACCGCTGATATCCTCGAATTTGCACGTATTGCATCAAAGTGCCCGTACGATGTTACACTTGTAAACGGTAAGCACAGACTCAACGCAAAGAGCTTCCTCGGCGTAACTCTCGCTAAGGTTTCCTGGGATGAAATTTACGTTGAAACAGAACGTGACTGCTACTTTGATTTCGAGAAGTTCATCAAGTAAGAAGCCCCTTTTTATGGGAAAACAACAGCCGAAAGGCTTTAATATAATCTGCTCGGCAACGGGTAGATAAAACTTAAAAACGATTGTCCTGAAAATTACATCAGGGCAATTTTTTTGCACAGAAAAAAGACAGGAGTCCGAAAAAACAGCTCCTGCCTTTTTGTTTATTTAATTATTCAGCATCTTCTTTGGTTATGCTCTGACGCTTGATTTTGTTTGTAGTGGTCTTATCAAATTCCTTTGAACGGATAACAATTTTACCGATGTTCTTGTATGACGGGAGAGAGGATGTTGCTGCTGAGATATCCTTTTTGAGCATTTCAGCAGGTTCTGTAACTCCCATTTCTTCGAGCTTTTCAGCGTTGAGGAATACTTCAGCACAGAGCTTTGTTTCTTCGCCGTATTCGTTCTTCATGCCGTATACAACGACTTCCTTGACATAGGGGATGTTCTGGATGTAGTTTTCGATTTCTTCAGGATAAATATTCTTACCGTTTGAGAGAACGATGATGTTCTTCTTACGACCTGTAATAACGAGCTGTTCCTTTTCGTTTATCATACCGTAGTCACCGGTTCTGAACCAGCCGTCACTGGAAAGTACATCTGCGGTAGCTTCAGGCATTTTGTAGTAGCCGAGCATTACGATGTCACCCTTGACGCAGATTTCGCCGATTCCTTCGGGAGTGATATCTTGGAGCTTAACTTCACAGCAGGGAAGAACGCAGCCAACAGTATTCCAGTCATTGAAGAAGTCACGGTTTGCCGAAACAAGAGGAGAGCATTCGGTGATACCGTAGCCGTTGATGAGGTTGATACCGATATCGTCGAAGAACTGACCGATTTCAGGACGAATAGGAGCACCACCGCATACGATTTTTTTGAGATTTCCGCCGAAGTTTTCATGAATTGTGGAGAAGAACTTATTACGAGCATCAATACCTACCTTGCGGAGATTGTTGCTTGTCTTGATAAGTGTTTTAAGACCCTTTTCCTTACCTGAACGCTTGGCAGTAGCCCATATTCTACGATAGAATTCCTCTGCGAATGCGGGAACAAGATAAATGTATTCAGGCTTATATGTCACGAGGTTCTTCATGACAGTCTTGAGGTTTTCGTTTATGCAGATTGTTGAATGATGGTGGAGTGAAACAAGAAGTCCTGCAACAGCCTCATATGTGTGGTGATAGGGAAGTACAGAAAGGTATGTCTGGTAAACCGTAGATACCTGGAGACCGTAGTAGACGATTGAAACGAGGTTGTGTTCAGAAAGCATAACACCCTTTGCGATTCCAGTTGTACCTGATGTGTAAACTATCATCTTGAGGTCGTAAGGTTCGCTGTGACGCTTGAGATATTCATCATAACCATTGTCGATAAGCTCACGACCGTGGTCTCTGAGTGTTTCAAAGGAGAGGAAACGAGGGCTTGTCTCGAAGTAATCGGGAGTAATGCCAACCTTGTCCTCATCGTTGCAGATTCTGATGAAGTAGTGGATATTGGTGAGTGACTGTGCATTATTCTTTACGAAATCGTCGTACTTGTTTGAGTAGAAGAGAACGGATGAATCACTGTGGCTGAGGATGTTGAGTAAGTCACATTCGGGAAGATCCTTGTCGATCGGAACATAAACACCGTTTCCGGCAAGTGTGGTGAGGTATACGTTTACCCAGTTGTAGCTGTTTTCGCCGATCTGAGCGATGTGTTCACCGATAACTCCGAGTTCGGAAAGTGCAGAGCCGAGAGCGTTTACGTCACGTACAAATTCAGCATATGTGATCTCTTTGATATTTTCGTCTTTAACTCTGTATTTAAAAGCAATAGTTTCGGGAACCTCTGCTTCTGCCATGTCAAGGAGTTCACGAATAGAATTTACGGGCGTTACTTCATAAAGAGGATAATTTTTTTGTTCTTTCAAGATGATGCCTCCTGTTGTTTTATTCTTCCATATAAAAATGCAATACTATAATTATAGCTCAAAAATCGGTATAAGTCAACCGAAAGAAGAGTTTATTTTCGTAAAATAGACGTTATAAGATTATTTGTCTGTTATTACGCATACATTTGTGAGGGTTCCGGGTAGTGAAAGCGAGGTCACACATATAGTTTCTCCACCCTGCGGAGCGTGTATTATATAATGTTGACCGTTTTTCTTGCCGAGATACAGCATGACATGACCTTTGCGATGAACTGATGTTGGATAATTCAATCCATCAAGTACGTCGGTGGCGTTGTTTGATGCAAAGGAGATGACCTCCCCATTGTATTTTTCCTGTTCGCTTGTGTTGCGTGGGAGATATATGCCGAAAGTGCGGAATACAGTGCATACAAAGCCTGAACAATCCACGCCGCCGTTCTCTCCTCCCCAGCAATAAGGCGTTCCGAGGTATTCAAATGCCTGACGGTAATAGTTCTTCATTGTATACGGCAAATATCCGAAGCTCGCATTGGTCTTGCTGATTTCAGCGGTTTTATATATCAGTTCACCGTTTTCATCGGAGTTAGGAATTTCGGCATAGTAGCAGTCTTTGTCCTCCGAAACGTATCTGAGTGTGCATCCCATCGATAAAGCAGTATCATTGACTTTAATTTCCGGAGATAATATTGTTATAAAGTTGTCGGGGGATTGGTGATTGAGATATTCTTCACGGTTAGTCAATGCAACACATGACGAGGAGATCCATCCGCAGTAGTAGTAAGAGCGAACGAAGTAGAATCCACCATCGTTGCTTTCATGCAGTATAATAACAGGGAATCCGGTTATAAGCTCACATTCTTGAATACCGCTGTAATAACCCGTCGCAACATCGTAGAAGCCAAGCTCTGTTGGAAATCCTCTGAGGTCGCATCGGTTTGTTATAATTCCGTATCTGACTTCAACCTCATCAGGTATTTTGTCAAGACCGCAGTTTTCACTTACAGCTTCACGCATTTCAGCGGTTATACGATTATTATGACGGTCATTTCTCTCGTCGGTAGGAATTGTATATCTATTAATCTCACGTCTTACATCACTTCCGAGCATACTTTCAGGTGGTTCATTCATGTCATGAAGTGTATGACACTCTTTGATGAGCTTTTGATTATATTCGGAAATGCTGTCATGATCCATTATCACATCGTCAGCAGAATCTTTTCCGTGCTTTTTGTTGTAAAGCTCTATCCATTCTATGGCTTCGGCACGTGCAGGACGGTCTATATCCATGATTATCTCCTTGTCATCAATGGAATCTTCCGGATGTACAGTTTCCTCTGTTTCAAGTGTATCTATGGTTATCTCACGAGATTCTTCTTTTTCAGTAGAATATTCTGGAATATTTTTGCTAGGTCTGAGGAGAGTACATGAAGTAAGCATAGAAAAAGACCCGATCAATGCGACCAAAGTCATCAGCTTATTATTTTTTCTGTTATGATAATTCATGTTTTCTCCGTGATAAGTACAAAATTCTACAAATTATATGATACCATAAAATCCTGTAAAGTCAAGTGCCTTGCTGTATTGTTAAAGAGTTGTTAAATTCTCACAGCATATACGAAAGCTGAGTTGAGTGGAAGTATTGCGTTTTTCTGTAAACAAGAGCTACGGTTAATATTCGCATTACGTGAGAAAATAATACGGCAGATAAAAAATGAAAAGGAGAAAAATCAAATGGGAATAAAATTCTTTTGTAAAGCAGCGGCATTTGTCCTTGCGTGCAGTATAGCCACATCTGTCGGTTTTACCGATAAGATAAAAGAGCTGTTCACAGACGAAACGGAGATAGAAAACGAGGATATAACTCCGAGACGGGGGAACAACTCTCCGACAAAAAAGAAAAAAGAATCAACTGTAACAATGGCGAACACAGAATATGCAATGAGCAGTGCTGTGAGCTGGTATTGCAAGCATATGAATGATGGTACAAGACCGCCTCTGCCATCCGAGATGAGCTATATAACAGATCATAACGGATATTACCTTGGTGAGGACGAAAAAGTAATATACCTCACATTCGATGCAGGGTATGAAAACGGCAATGTCGAAAGGATACTTGATACACTGAAAGACGAGAACGTACCCGGTGCATTCTTTATTCTGGATAACCTTGTAAAGACCAACCATGACCTTGTAGAACGCATGATAAATGAGGGACATACTGTTTGCAATCATACCGCAAAGCATAAGGACATGACAAAAATGGCAACAAAGGCTGATTTTTCAGCTGAACTTGAAGCTATGGAAAAAGTGTATCGTGATGGAATGGGAGTTGAGATAGCGAAATATTACCGACCACCGGAGGGAAGATTTAACGAAGAAAACCTTGCTTGGGCAGTTGAAATGGGATACAGTACAGTTTTCTGGAGCTTTGCTTACGCTGACTGGGATAATAATAAGCAGATGGAACCGAATAAAGCAATCGAAAAGATTATTTCAAATACGCACAATGGCGAAGTAATATTGCTTCATCCTACCTCAAAAACCAACGCAGACATACTTCCCGAACTTATCGAAAAATGGCGTGAAATGGGATACAGCTTCGGCACACTCGATGAGCTTACGAAAAAACAGGGGAATGCGAATGAATAAATACAGAAGATACCTAAGCCTTGCCGCACTTGTTTTTACGCTTGTGTTCACCATTATCAGTGTAAATGCATCGGATATAATATATTCCTGTCAGAGCAACAAAAAGAATATTGCACTGACATTTGATGATGGCCCACATCCCGTCCATACGCCTGAAATACTTGATATTCTTGCGGAATATGGAGTTAAAGCAACATTTTTTGTTATAGGTGAGAATGCCTCGTGGTATGGAGATCTTGTAAAAACCGAGTATGAAAACGGTCACGAAATCGGAAATCACACTTATTCGCACCATATGAATCTGAAAAAGCTATCGTATGATGGGATATGTGCAGAAATATCCAACGCAGAAAACGAGATATATGAGAATATCGAATACAGAACCAGACTTCTCAGACCACCGGGAGGAATATACAGCGATACGCTTCTCAGAGCCGCTGCCGATAATGACTACGATATAATTTGCTGGTCGGTCGATACACGTGACTGGGCACACACTCCAACTGAAGAAATAGTCAGAAACGTCATGTCATCGGTCAAAGAAGGAGATATCATTCTGTTTCATGACTACGTTTCGGGAGAATCACCTACACCTGATGCACTGAGACAGATAATACCACAGCTTCTCGATGAAGGATATAATTTCGTTACGGTGTCGGAGCTTATCGCACTCGGATAAATAAAAAGATCGGGTCGAAGGTATAACCCATATTGACCCGATCGGTTTATTTAATTGAATTTTCACACTTGATAATGTTCAAAACATCTTTGTATCTGCCGTCATCTGTCTCAGAACCGAATACTCCAACAATAAAGCATCGTTCTCCATCGTCGTACAGAGCAATGAGGTTGTAGTAATCGTCCAGACTGCCTGTTTTTAGACCGACAATGTTTTCGCAATAGTATTTTGATTCCTTGTTGAGCATTTTATTGCTGTTTGTCCATGTGTTCGTGTGAAGACTTGCGTATACTACATTATCGCTCTCAAGTGCCGCATATTTTGTGATAATTTCATTCTCGGAAGCCAGCTTAGATATCAAAGCCATGTCGTGTAATGTGGAGTAATGTTCAACATCGGCATATCCGTCAGGGGTAGTAAAGTGTGAACCCGTGCATCCGATAGAAGTCGCATATTCATTCATGTATTCAACGAATCGCTCGACAGCATCGGTGTATTCAGCATCACTGTCATCGAGCAGGATGTAACCACAGGCGGCAGCTACAGCATAGGCGGCATCATTACCTGATGGAAGAAGCATTCCCTCAGCCAGCATTTCAAGAGTCAGCGTGTGGTGCGGTCTGATGTAAGCGGAGGATGAACCACTTTCAACCATGTAGACTTCATCTCCGGGAGATATAAGCTCATCCTCAGGAAGAATCTCAAGTGCGGCAAGAATCGTAAGCAGTTTTGTAGTGCTTGCAGGATATATCTGCTGTTTTTCACTGCCGAAATACGTTGCTTGCCCACTTTCGGGATAATATACAAAAGCGTAGTCGGATTTCAGTTTGATGTGGTATGTGTAATCTACAAAATCAGGCTCGGTACCGCACGAAATAAGCGTGAAAGGGAGAATTATGCAAAGAAGCAAAAGCAGAGAAAGCCTTCTCATAAAAGCATAATTCCGGCTTGTTCACATTCGGCAATCGTTTCATCATCCCAAACGGATACTTGAACTTCACCGATATGGGCGGTCTGCATAAGAAGCATACAAAGTCTTGACTGACCAATACCACCGCCGATAGTGAGAGGAAGCTCATCGTTAAGAAGCATTTTGTGGAAGGGAAGAGAAGCTCTGTCCTCACAGCCCGCAATTTTAAGCTGTCTTGCAAGTGACTCCGCATCTACTCTTATGCCCATTGAGGATATTTCAAATGCACGTCCGAGAACTTCGTTCCAGATAAGTATGTCACCGTTAAGTTCCCAGTCATCATAGTCGGGTGCTCTGCCGTCGTGTGGCTTACCGCTTTTGAGAGCTCCACCGATTTTCATTAGAAATGTTGTGTGATGCTCTCTTACATAAAGATCCTCACGCTCTTTTGGAGTTTTGTCGGGATACATTTCTTCAATCTCTTCGGTCGTTACAAATGAAACTTCAGGAGAAATCCTGCATTCGAGCTGGTTGAATTCATATCTGAGAGCGTTGTTTGTCGCTACGAGAGCCGCAACTATCTTTTTTACTACACTTTTAAGATATTCTTCGTTACGCATGGAGCGGTCAATTACCTTTTCCCAGTCCCATTGGTCAACGTAAACGGAATGAATATTATCAAGCTCTTCGTCACGACGTACAGCGTTCATGTCGGTGTAAATACCCTTTCCGACAAAGAAATCATATCTCTTGAGGGCGAGTCTTTTCCATTTTGCGAGAGAGTGTACAACCTCTGCATATTCGCCGACAGCGGGGATATCAAACTTTACCGGACGTTCAACACCGTTCAGATTATCGTTAAGACCCGAATCCTCTCTTACGAAAAGGGGGGCGGAAACACGTCTGAGATTCAGCTCAATGGCGAGATTCATCTGAAACGTCCGCTTGATGTAGTCGATGGCTTTTTGTGTTTCGTATACCGAAAGTCTCGGTTTGTAAGAAGATGGGAGCGTAATCATAGGCACCTCAGTTAATTAAAGTATTAATACAATATTTTATCATCATTATTCGTTTGTGTCAATGATAATCCGCAAATTTCCAAGATTAAAAATGTTTACAATATTTAGTAGAAAAAATATTCTGATTGTGCTATAATGTAAAGTGGAGGACAGGTTTTGGACAAATCAAGTTAATAACATACCCTGTTTTTCGTGCAAATTCTATTGTTTTTATTTTAATTCCAAACAATTTCAAACCACGGAGGTGAAACATAATGGACGCTGGCAGTAGTAACGGCATTACAAAAAGCCGACGATGTTCGACTGAAACACAACACGCATATAGCGTCAATTATGTCAGCCTGAAAAGATAAGGCTTTTTCTGTGTGCCGGCTTCTGTCTTAAAAAACAGAAAGGAGCAGAGGGCGTGAAAATATAACAGGAAACACGCTCGGTTACAGATTTATGGAAGAAAAGAAACTGACTCTCGCAGATACAGTTACTACCCTTATTGAAGCAAAAAAATATTCCTCTGTTCGTGATATTC
Source organism: uncultured Ruminococcus sp. (assembly GCA_964438725.1). Taxonomy (GTDB): domain Bacteria; phylum Bacillota; class Clostridia; order Oscillospirales; family CAG-272; genus UMGS1696. The sequence continues at coordinate 11,234 of CAYTLG010000032.1, forward strand.
TCTTGACAATGCAGGCGGTTGATATTGCGGCTATGTTTGAGGAAGTAAATGAGCAGAAGATACCTCTTTTGTTCAGAATACTGCCGAAAGATCTCGCATCTGATACATTTGTTGAGATGTCGGTAGAAATGAGAGAATGCCTGATAAAGAGCTTCTCTGACAGTGAACTTAAAGCCGTGCTTGATGAGCTTTACCTTGACGATACGGTTGATATTGTCGAAGAAATGCCTGCAAGCATAGTAAAAAGAATACTTAAACAGGCAAACTCTGAAACCAGACAGATGATAAACGAGATGCTGAAATATCCCGCAGACTCCGCAGGAAGCATCATGACCACAGAGTTTGTAGACCTTTATCCCGATATGACGATAAACGAAGCAATAGAGCATATCAGGGAAACAGGAGTTGACAAGGAGACTATCAACGTCTGCTATGTTACTAACGTAAGCCGTCAGCTGATAGGTGAAGTCTCGATAAGAACTTTGATTCTTGCAGACCTCTCCGCAACAGTTGAAAGTGTAATGATTAAAAACACGGTTTCCGTAAACACTCAGGAAGATAAAGAAGAGGTTGCACACGTATTCTCCAGATACGGCTGTATCGTAGTTCCCGTAGTGGACAGCGAAGAACGTCTCGTAGGTATCGTAACAGTTGACGATGCTATGGATGTAATGCGTGAAGAAACAACTGAGGATATCGACAAAATGGCGGCGATTACTCCGTCGGATAAACCGTACCTCAAGCTCTCAACATTCGATATATACAAAAGCCGTATACCGTGGCTTCTCCTGCTTATGATATCGGCAACATTCACAGGTGCTATCATAACACACTTTGAGGATGCACTTTCCGCATATCTTATACTTGCCGCTTCTATTCCTATGATAATGGATACGGGCGGTAACTGCGGAAGCCAGGCGTCTGTTACGGTTATCAGAGGAATCTCACTCCAGGAAATAAACTTCTCCGATACATTCAAGGTTCTTTGGAAAGAACTTAGAGTATCTGTGCTTTGCGGTGTTACACTTGCTGCGACTAACTTTATAAAGCTCCTGCTTATAGATAGAGTCACGATTCTTGTAGCACTTGTTATAAGCCTTACTATACTTTGTACAGTCGTAATTGCAAAGTTGGTCGGATGTTCACTTCCGATACTAGCAAAGAGACTCGGATTTGACCCGGCAGTAATGGCAAGCCCGTTTATCACAACAATCGTGGATGCACTTGCGCTGTTTATTTATTTCAACGTTGCAAGCTATATCCTCGGACTGTAATTATAAAACTAAAACTTCTGTCGAAATTTCATCGGCAGGAGTTTTTTTGTGCATAAACAGGGAACAATTCAACTTTTGTAAACGTCACGTATTAACGGAGTCATATATTATAAAATTTAATATTGAATGGTTTGAATTATCACAGGATATAGTGTATAATATAGATGAATAATACTGAATAACGAATGGAAGTAACAAGATGAAATATAAATCGGCTATCTTTGACCTTGACGGAACCCTGCTTAATACCCTTGAAGACCTCGCAGATGCGGTGAATCACACGATGGATAAATTTGGATATCCAAAAAGAACGATAAAAGAGGTACGTTCCTTTGTGGGAAACGGTGTGGACAGACTTGTGATGCTGTGCTTGCCTGACGGAGAGAATGATAAGCACTTTGAGGAAGCAAAAAGCGAATACAGAAGCTACTATGCCGCACATTCCGAAATAAAAACAAAGCCATACGATGGTGTGCTTGAACTTATCGCAAGGCTTAATGAATCAGGTATAAAAACTGCTGTCGTCTCGAATAAAATGCATGAAGCAACGACAACACTTTGTAAAAAGTATTTCCCTGATATTACAGTAGCACTCGGTGAGCGTGAAAAAGACGGTATCCGCCGTAAGCCTAACCCAGATATGCTCATTGAATCCGCAAAACAACTCGGAGTTGAACTGTCCGATGTCGTGTACATAGGTGACTCGGAGGTTGATATAGAGACTTCCAAAAGAGCCGGTGTGGATTGTATTTCTGTGCTTTGGGGGTTCCGGGATCGTGATTTTCTTGAAGAAAACGGTGGTTTAATGTTTGCCGCAACTGCGGATGAAGTTTTTGGTATCATCGTTCCAAAAGAGGCTTGATATACCGCCCGAACAATGATATAATGTTATTATTTACAGATATCGACAAATCTGCGTTTTTTCATTTGCTCAGAGGTTCTTGAATGGTTTTTTCAAATATCTTTTTTATGTATGTCTTTCTGCCCGTGCTGTTTTTAGCCTATTTTACGGTAAAAAACGATGCATGGCGTAGATCTGTTCTTATAGCGTTTTCACTTGTGTTCTATGCGTGGGGAGAGCCTGTTTA
>CAYTLG010000033.1:0-13569 GCA_964438725.1 uncultured Ruminococcus sp.
TGATGGAGTGTGCTAACCTCGCAAAATACCGTCTCCGTGATTTCGATTCAGACTATGGTATTCTTCCCCTTCCGAAGCTCACAGAGGCTCAGGAAAAGTATCTGACAACCTCTCAGGACGCTTACAACCTCGTTGCAGTAACAACAACCTGCAAGAACTTTGAAGCGACCGGTGCGGCTCTTGAGTACCTATCCGCCCTCTCACAGTCCGATGTATATCCCACATATTTTGAAACAACCTTCCAGAAGCAGTACATGAGAAGTGAAGAAGACTCCGTAATGTTCGACTACATCCGTGATGGTCTTACATTCAACGTAGGTGTTGTTTACTCCAACTCCATAGCAAACCCCGCTCACCTCTTCCGTAACTGCATCTCCGACAACACAAGCTATGCTACAGCTTACAAGAAAAGCTCCAAGATATACTCAAAGTCCCTTGATAAGTTCCTCGATCTGTACGCTGAAAAAGCCGGAGAATAAAACAATATAAAATAAAAACTCCCCCGTTTCCGATATGCTGACCTTTATGGTGCATATCATGATTCGGAGGAGTTTTTTTATTATGTTCTGTTATAGCTTCCGAGATAGGAAAATTCCTCGCAGTAGTCGCCTATGGTTGACATAAGCTCTGCAAAGCGGTCTGAATAAACCTGCGTTTCAAAGTCCAAGAAGAAGCGGAATTCAAAATCCCTGCCTTCTATCGGACGTGAAATTATGCTCGTAAGATTGATTCCAAGGGCTGAGAAGCGTGACAGTACCTTGAACAACGCACCGGGCTTATTGGCAGTCGTAAGCATTACGGTAGTCTTGTCGGCTCCTGGGTAGATGCGAGGCTCTTTTGCAACGCATATGAACCTTGTGTAGTTGTTTGCGTTATCATGGATGTCACGTGCAAGCGGAACAAGGTCGTATATCGCCGCACAGTCACGTGAAGCTATGGCTGCGATATCATCCCTGCCCGATTCCTTGACGTATCTTGCTGCGGCAGCTGTGTTTGCAAAATATGTTACCTTGACGTTGCCGTATTTTTCGTTCAGCGACTCAATATATCCCGTACACTGGTGTATAGCCTGCTCATGAGATACGATTTCCTTTATATTCTCAATAGAAGCACCGTGGTTTGCAAGGAGTGAATGTTCGATTTTCAGCTTGAGTGAACGGCAGATATAAAGTCCGCAGGTTTCAAGCTCCTTGTACACGTCTCCTACAACACCGGCAGTGCTGTTTTCAATGGGAAGAACACCGAACTCAGTATAACCGGTTTTAACGGCACGTATAACGTCTCCGAAAGCCTTAACGAACTGTATATTCGGCTCAAGGAAAAGTCGTCTTGCGGCAGCCGAGGAATAAGCACCGTCGATTCCCTGACAAGCTACAAGAGCCTTTTCGGGGAACAGCTTCGGTGTTGACTCTATCGCCCGGGTTATTTCATCATAAAGCTCGCTCTTCGGCTTTATTAGACTGTTCTGATACTCTCTTGAAAGCTCGAACAGGAGTGAATACAGCTCTTTTGTAAATCCACCCATTTCTTCTCCCGCAATAGAGGCAACATCATTGAGCTTTTTTTCCTCTCTGGCTGCGTCATACACGGGAAGTCCGTTTTCTTTTTTGTATTCAGCTATTTTTGCTGCGGCTCTCATTCTGTCGGTGAAGCCCTTTATCAGCATTTCATCGGCAGCATCAATGCTTAATCTCAGCTCTTTCAGTTTGTCATCCATGTCATACCTCTTTTTTGTCGCTCTCGTCCGATTTTTTGGCGGTGAGCTTCGGTTTGAACCAACTTTTTTCGTATTTTATCGCAAAATATCCTATTACCGATGAGGTCAATGCACCAACAGTGTCAACTATAATGTCTTTCATGGTGTCACGCAGAGCTTCATGTCCGGCAAGAATCACTCCGTCTGCGGTGATGAACTTCTGCATATTGAGTCCGAGAAGTCCATCGAATGTGAACTCGTATATCTCCCAAAGTGAGCCTATCATTACAGAGAACGCAAAGGCAAACAGCGAAATAAAGAACGGTGAGAGCCTTACGACTACGTGTTCATCTCGATTGAGTATGTATACTACCATAAGTCCGAAGAAGCCCGTCATCATACTGCTCATTGTGTGGAGAATATTGTCCCAGCCGGGGATAACGTAATAGAAGCTACGCACTTCTCCCAGGAATATCGCACAATACAGGAATATGATGTAGAACGAATACAACAGCCCCGGTATCTCAAACCTGAACTTACGTGAAAGTATAGTCGGTATATTGATAACGAAGCATCCAAGCAGACACTCTACTATCATGAGGATGTAGTCCGCTCTCGAATGGTAGCCTGCCTCGTTTACTCCCGTTTCATCGTAGAAGAATATCATATTGATGAGAACGAAGATTATCGGCACAACAAAGCTGAGAAGAGTCAGGGTGTACATCAGCTTGTTTCTGCGAGCAGTTTTGGCTTCTCTTTCTTCCGGTGTAAGTACACGTGTATTCTTTTTCATATGTCCTCCTATTCAAATATAGCTCTTGCAAGCTCTTCTGAATCAGTCAAATATATCCTTCCGTCAAACACGGATAACGCATTCCGCACGCTAGTCGGAGTAAAGGTACAGCCTGTGAGTGCTTTTTCTATATCGCAAAGGTCTACGCCTGAGAAAAAGTCACCGCTTATTCCGATACCCTTTATTACACCCTCCTGAACCGAATAGCTCAGGTTGAACGTGCCTGCTTTTATGTGGAATGTCTTTTCAATTTCAAATTTCGGTGAGGTCGCATATATGAAATCATCTTTTGCGAATTTTTCTTCGGCTATCTCACGTATGCGTTTGTCATCATCACCGCTTATCACGTACTCGTCATCGACAAGGGAGTTCATTATTATGGAGGAAAACTCTTGTAATGTCACGTTTTTATCAATAAAGTCGGATATATTTGCTACTCTTTGTCTCACTGACGAGAGTGACTTTGAGGTTATTTTATATGGATTCGGAGTTGCCGAACGTACAAGCTCATCAATATCGGTCGAGAACAGCAGTGAGCCGTGATGCACAGTCATACATCCGTGCTTATACTGCGTATTTCCGCTGACCTTTCTTCCGCACACCGTTATGTCGTTACGTCCCGTGAGAGAAGCCTCCGCACCCAGTGAACGCAGCACATTCACTATCGGGGAGATGAAGCGTTCAAACTCAATTTCGATACCGTTGCTTTTCGCTATGTACGAAAATTGTCTGCCGCCCATATCGGTATAGATACAGCCACCGCCGGACAAACGTCTTGATACGGTTATTCCGTGTTCGCGTGCGTACCCAAGATCTATTTCCTCAAGCGTGTTCTGGAACTTGCCTATCATAAGCGTAGGAGTCGTTGACCACAGCATGAACGCATCTTCACCAAGCAGTTTTTCACTCGCAAAATAGTATTCCGCTGCAAAATTATAGAAAACATCGGTGGAATCGGTGCTGATATATATCACGTGTGTCTGTCCTCCTTCGGTGTGAGATTGCCTGAAAATTTCGGCTATCTGAATCACAAAATTTTAGTCGGGGTTTCTTTCTCCGAGAACTACACGATATTTCTGATAGAAGCTCTCATAGTAGTCACCGTCAAGAGCATCTCTTATCTTCTGCATGAGTTCATTGTAGAAATAAAGGTTATGGATAACCGCAAGACGCATTCCGAGTGCTTCCTTTGCCTTTATAAGGTGACGGATAAATGCTCTGGAATGGTTACGGCAGGCAGGACAACCACAGTTTTCGTCAATCGGTCTGGGGTCGTTCATGTACTTTTCGTTAAGGAGGTTCATCTTACCGTTCCATGTGAAGAGGTTTCCGTGACGTGCGTTTCTGGAGGGCATTACGCAGTCGAAGAAGTCTACGCCTCTGTGTACGCCTTCAACGATATTCTGAGGTGTACCTACTCCCATGAGGTAACGGGGCTTATCCTTGGGCATATACGGCTCTACGGCCTCGATTATACGGTACATTTCTTCGGTTTCTTCACCGACAGCAAGGCCGCCTATTGCATAACCGTCTGTGTCAAGCTCTCTAATCTGCTCCATGTGACGAACTCTGAGGTCGGCGTATGTGCTTCCCTGGTTGATACCGAAAAGGAGCTGGTTCGGGTTTACTGTTCCCTCAAGGTTGTTAAGTCTGTTAAGCTCTGTCTTGCATCTGAGAAGCCATCTTGTGGTTCTGTCGCAGGAGTTCTTAACATAATTGTATTCAGCGGGGTTTTCTATGCACTCATCGAATGCCATTGCGATAGTGGAGCCAAGATTTGACTGTATCTGCATGGACTGTTCGGGACCCATGAAAATTCTCTTACCGTCGATGTGGGAAGCGAAGTATACACCCTCTTCCTTGATACGACGAAGGCTTGCAAGTGAGAATACCTGGAATCCACCGCTGTCAGTAAGGCAAGGTCTGTCCCAGCCTGTGAACTTCTGAAGTCCTCCGAGGTCATGGATGAGCTTGTCACCGGGACGGATGTGGAGATGATATGTGTTTGAAAGCATTACCTGACAGTTGATTTCTCTGAGGTCAACTGCGGAAAGTCCACCCTTTATGGCAGCACAAGTAGCTACGTTCATAAATACGGGAGTTTCAATGATACCGTGTGTGGTTATAAGTCTACCACGTCTCGCATTGCTCTGCGGATCTGTTTTATCAAGAACAAACATTATTTTACCTCTGTTTAATTAATTTTTTAATTTATTTTATCTCCCGAATTGTCGGTCGATTGATGATTTTTTTATCTCAAAAGCCACCGGTCGGCCGTGAGGACAAGTTCGTATGACGCTTTTTCCTTTTTCGGGCGGCATGAGAAGTCGGTCGCATATCCATTTTATGTGAGCCATGTCGTATACACGTCCGCCTTTTATCGCAGCCTTGCATGATGCCTGCCAAAGTCTTGTCTCAAAAAATCCCGTCGCAGCAGATTCCACGCTTGTTGTATTGTCTGACAGCTTGTCGGCAAGTGTGGAGAAAAGCTCCTCTGCCGATGTCATGTCAAGCACGTCGGGAATTGAGAAAACCATAACCTTGTATGATGAAGCTCCGGTTTTCTCCGTGCTGTAATCGAATCCGAGAGAACGAATCCTGTCTGCATATTCTTCAAGAGCTTCAACCTCAGTGGTAAGCATTTTAAGCTCTATCGGTGCAAGCAGCAACTGGCCCCCTATCGCAGTTTTTGAGTTGGCAACAAGTCCCTCTCGCATTTTTCGACAAAGCTCGTCAAATATTATTCTCTCATGTGCGGCGTGCTTGTCTATCATGAGAATTTCTTCACCTATCTGAACGATAACATATGTGTTGAACGCTTCTCCGATTATGGTATATTCCGGAATATCGGTCGGATCAAACGCACATATTTCAGCGTACGGGTCGTTTCTTGAAGTGGTATTGTCAGCCTTTGAGCCGATGTACGGAGCATTCACGCTTTTCTGCACCGATTCAGGCTTAACCTCAATTTTTGTCTCATTTGATTCGGGCTTCGGTTCAATTTTCTTCTCAACCGCAGGCTTCGATTTAAATCCGTGTACAGCCTTTGTAAGGTCGGGAAGCTCTATATCCGTCTCAGGCTTCGGCACAGTTCGTGGCTTTGTTTCGGGTTCTGTTTCATTGGCAGCCTTTGTGCTTTCTGTGCGGAATGGAGATACATACTCACTTTTCGGACGGCTGAGGTTGTATTTCTCATACACATTCGAATAATCGGGTACTTTCGGAGTGTCCCTCTTCGATTCCTTAGGCTTTTCTTCCGTCAGAATCTGCGATATCGTCATTTGCTCAGCCTTTTCACGTGGTCGGTCAAGTGGAGCAAATGCGTTTACTATCTCGCTCGTCGTGTACCTTGTATTCCCTGTTTTCTGTGGTATTCCCATGTCAAGTTCGGGACGTTTTGCCGCTGCCTCAAGTGCTGTCAGGACTGCGTAGTACACCGCATCGAATATAACCTTTTCGTTTGCGAATTTTACCTCCAACTTGGCAGGATGTACGTTGACATCTACCGCCGCCGGATTGATAATTATATTTAAAACGCAGAACGGGAATTTATCGTGCGGTATTTTTGATGTATACGCCTGTTCTATTGCCGCAGCTGCCGTTTTTGATTTAATATATCGTCCGTTTATGAAGAAGTTCTCCATATTTCGGTTTGATCGGAATAGGTCTGGTTCGGAGGTATAGCCCACTATACGAATACCGTTTTCTTCCCTGTCCACCGCAAGTGAGCGTGACGCAGTATCCTTTCCGAACAATGCCCACACAGCCTCTTTCAGCTCTCCACTGCCCGAGGTCATGAACTTTACTTCACCATCCGAGATGAATTTGAACGATATCTCAGGGTGCGAAAGTGCTATTTTTTCGACTACTCCGCCGATAGCCACCGCTTCCGTTGAGTCTTTTTTAAGGAATTTACGTCTTGCAGGCACATTATAGAACAAATCCTCAACTATGACGGTCGTTCCCTCACGGCAACCTGTATCCGTTACATCCTTCACCCTTCCTCCGTCCGCTTCAAGCAATGCACCGAGAGCAGCACCTTTCAGCTTTGAGTATATTCTCAGCTTTGATACGGAGGATATGGCAGCAAGTGCTTCTCCTCTGAATCCAAGGGTAGAGATAGAATCAAGATCATCGGCAGTTTTGATTTTACTTGTAGAGTGTCGTTTTATTGCGGGAATGAGGTCATCCTTTTCAATACCGCAGCCATCGTCAGCCACACGTATGAATGCGACCCCACCACGCTGTATTTCGAGAGTTATATGTGAAGCTCCCGAATCTATTGCATTTTCGAGAAGCTCCTTTACGGCAGAGGACGGTCGGTCTACAACTTCGCCTGCCGCAATAAGGTTAGCTACCTCAAAGCTAAGTAAATTTATCTTTCCCATTTTACAGCATCTTCTTCAGCTCATAGATAAGGTTAAGTGCCTCTATCGGTGTGAGCGTATTTATATCGGTAAGTCTCAGCTTTTCGGCTATCTCTTCGTTGATTATGTCCCCAAAATTCATTGATATCATCTCGCTTTCGGGGGCTTTTGCGTTTTTCTTAGGCTCGGGAATTTTTGTATACGACTCAAGTGAGGCAAGTATTTCCTTTGCACGGCGGGTTATCTCACCGGGTACTCCTGCCAGACGTGCTACTTCAATACCATAGCTGTCGTCTGTCGGCCCCTTGACTATTTTACGCAGGAATGTTACGTCATCTCCACGCTTTTTCGCTGCTACGTTATAATTCACGACACCGTGTATCTCGTTCTCAAGCGAGGTCAGCTCATGATAATGTGTAGCAAACATTGTCTTTGCACCTATCTTTTTGCCGACTGTATATTCAGCCACGGCTCTTGCAATGCTCATTCCGTCATAGGTCGAGGTTCCTCTGCCTATTTCATCATACACGATAAAGCTCTTTTTCGTTGCGTTGTTGAGTATGTAAGCCACCTCACGCATTTCAAGCATGAATGTAGACTGTCCGGAAGCTAAGTCATCTGAAGCTCCGACACGGGTAAAGAGCTTGTCTACTATACCTATTCTTGCGGATGCGGCAGGAACGAAAGAACCCAGCTGTGCCATGAGTATAATAAGTGCGGTCTGTCTCATGTATGTGGACTTACCTGCCATATTTGGACCTGTTATAAGCATGAGCGTGTTTTCGTTTGTGTCAAGATAAGCATCGTTCGGAACAAAATATGCGTCATCGACAAATTTTTCGACTACGGGGTGACGGCCGTTCTTTATATCAACCACATCGCTGTAATCGACAGTCGGGCAGACATAACCGTTCTGTACCGCTACCTCAGCAAGAGAGAGGAATACGTCCAGCTTTGCAAGTGCTTCGGCAGACGAACGGATACGCACAGATTCACGGTCAACGGCATCACGTATGGTAGAGAAAATATCGTACTCAAGTGATTTCAGCTTATCCTCTGCACCGAGTATAGTTGCTTCCATATCTTTAAGCTCATCCGTGATATAGCGTTCCTTATCGGAAAGTGTCTGCTTACGAACATATCCGTCGGGTATCTTATCCGCAGCGGAACGTGGAACCTCAATGTAGTATCCGAACACACGGTTATATCCTATCTTGAGCTTCGGCACACCCGTCTTTTCACGTTCTCGTTCTTCTGCGGATTTTATCCAGTCTTTACCATTTGACATAATGTAACGCAGCTGGTCCACGTCGGCATTATATCCCGATTTTATCATACCACCCTCACGTACAACGAACGGTGGATTTTCTTCGATAGCATTATCTATAAGCTCGTACACATCGGACAGCTCATCCATTTCTTCGGCAATGTCACGCAAAGCCCCGCTTCTTATTCCCGAAAGCATTTTTTTAACATCGGGCAATATTGCGGCTGTCTGTGCTATTGCTCTGAGGTCTCTTGCACCTGCGGTACCGTATGAAACCTTTGTAACGAGTCTTTCAAGGTCAAGGACGGAATCGAGCTTTTCACGTATCTCCTCGCGAAGCATGAAGTTATCATAAAGCTCCGCTACGGCTTCCTGACGGGATATTATTCCTGCGGCATTAGTCAGCGGATGCTCTATCCACTGCCTTATAAGTCTTGCTCCCATCGAGGTCTCACATCGGTCAAGCACCCAAAGGAGAGAGCCTCTTTTTTCCTTGGTCAGCATCGTCTCGCACAGCTCAAGGTTACGTCTTGTCGAGAGATCCATTTCAAGATACGCAGAAGAATCGTAGAACGAAAGATTTCGCAGGTACGATATGTCGGTTTTCTGTGTTTCTGCGATATATTTGAGAGCCGCACCGACTGCTATGACTGCCGAACGTGGTCTGCCTGCTGTGGCATCTGATGAAAACTGTTTTTCGGCACGTTCTATTGTCTCATCCGGGTCAAAATAATCGCTTGCGGCCTCGGTAAGCAGGACTTTCATGCGTTTTTTGATATGCTCAGCCACTTTAGGAAGATTTTTTGCGGCACAGCTGAGTATTATTTCACGCGGGGAATACGTGGAAAGCTCGTTTATTACGTCCTCCTCGGAATATCTGTCACGGAATGCCGTTGCTGTCATAAACGCCGTTGAGATATCCGAGAAGCACATACCTATCGAGCTTCCGTCAAAATAGATCGTCGCAAGGTAATTGTTCGCCCTTTCGTTGAGAAGGTCAGTTTCTATAAGAGTTCCGGGGGTGATTATCCTTGTGACTTCCCTTTTAACGAGGTTCTTCGCAGTTTTCGGATCCTCTACCTGCTCACAGATAGCTACCTTATATCCCTTTTCGATGAGCTTTCCTATATATGGCTCACATGAATGGTACGGTACGCCGCACATCGGAGCCCTCTCATCTTCACCGCAGTCTCTACCCGTGAGTGTCAGATCAAGCTCTGCGGAGGCAGTCTGAGCATCCTCAAAAAACATCTCGTAAAAGTCACCGAGACGGTACATGAGGATATAATCAGGGTACTGATTTTTTATTTCAAAATACTGCTGCATCATTGGGGTCATGCGAAAAAACCTCTGCTTTGTTAGATTAAATTATATGCTCCCGTTATTTATGGAGCGGAAATATTTTCGGTGTTATCCGACAATCAGTGGCAACCACCGCAGCTGCAATCGTCACCGCAGTCATCGCCGCAGGAACCACCGCAGGATGAGCAGTTGTGTGAGCAGGGACGGCTGCCTGTGATAACGAACTGAAGCTCTGCGTAAATTTCCTGTGTGAGAGCGTCAAAGTCTGTCTTAGCTGCAACATATGCTGTGTAGATGGGGTGAGTTGTAATCTGATCGTAAAGAGCATCGATTCTTGCCTGAACTGCACTCTTGAATTCGTCGCTTGCGGTCTGATCTTCAGCGGGCTTGTTGTATGCCTCTGCAAGAAGATTCTGCTGTGCGTTGTATTCACCGATAAGAGCGGAAAGTTCTTCGGAATGTTCGTAGTCCTCGATGGTCTTTTCGATGTTTGCACATCTTGCGTCGGACTTAACGAGTTCTCCGAGCTTTGCGATAATTTCTTTCATTTCCTGTGTGAGTATTTCTGCCATTTTTGTGTTTCCTTTCGATTTTGAAGTTTTATATATTATTTGTTTTTTTAGCTTATATTATTTCACCGTGCATACAGAAAGTCTCGGCACCTGTTATCTTAACGTCAACAAACGAGCCTATGAGTTCTTTCGGAGCCTTGAAGTGGATTGGACGAACGCAGTCTCCACGTCCTGTGAGCATATCGGTATCGGTTTTGCTCTCTCCCTCTGCAAGGACACGGACAACTCTTCCGACAAATCTTGCATTCTTTTCGTCTGAGATAGCATTTTGGAGCTTGAGCATTCTCTCGAAACGTGCGGTAGATACCTCGTGCGGAACCTGCACCATTTTGGCGGCAGGTGTTCCCTCTCTTGGAGAATAGATGAACGAGAATATCATATCGTACTTTACCTTTTCGAGAATGTCGAGGGTAAGCTCAAAGTCCTCCTCAGTCTCTCCCGGGAAGCCTACTATGATATCGGAGGTAAGAGAAACATCGGGGCAAAGCTCACGGAGTCTCTCTATCTTTTCAAGGTATTTTTCTCTTGTATAACGGCGGTTCATGTCGTTCAGAATCTTATTTGAGCCTGACTGGATGGGAAGATGGAAGTGCTTTACAACCTTTTCTTCTTCTGCCATTACACGGAAAAGCTCTTCTGAAGCATCCTTCGGGTGACTTGTCATGAATCTGAGTCGGAAGTCTCCGTCCAATGCACATATTTTACGCATGAGGTCGTATATACCCTCACCGTTTTCGCCCTTATATGAGTTTACGTTCTGTCCAAGGAGAGTTATATCCTTTGCTCCACCTGCGATGAGCTGTTTTGCCTCCGCAAGTATATCTTCGGTTGAACGGCTTCTCTCACGTCCACGAACGTACGGAACTATACAGTAGGTACAGAAGTTGTTACAGCCGTACATGATAGAAAGCCATGCCATATGCTTTGATGAGCGGTTTATCGGCACACCCTCGTCTATTTTCCACTGCTCACTGAGTACAAATGAGCGTTTTCCACCCTCAAGAGCGTTCAGAATAAGTTCGGGAATGCGGTGTATAGCTCCCGTATCAAAGGTAAAGGAAACGTAAGGGTAGCTTCTCTTGAGCTGGTCTGCACGGCTCTGCTGAGTTACCATACATCCGCCTACACCGATAACAACGGACGGGTCTCTGTCCTTTATGTGCTTATACTGACCGATTATGGAGAGAGCCTTTTTCTCTGCGTGTTCACGTACTGCACAGGTATTTACAAGAATAAGCTGTGCATCTTCGGGAGTTGCTGCGGGAGCATAACCCATCATTACGCAGTAACCTGCAAGTCTTTCGCTGTCTGCCTCATTCTGCTGACATCCGAAGGTCTGGATGAAGTATTTCTTGCCATTTCCGCCGACAATATTTTTTACCTTTTCGGCGAGCTTTATCTGTGGAAGAACTTCATCGTCAATGATTTTTGATTCTATATAATTTTCAGACATTTTTTATCCTTATTTCTTTATTTCAAATTTATCTCCGAGTCCAGAGGTCGTTATTATCTCACCGTCCGTTGTAACGAATACGGCTTCAAATGATATGCTTTTTTCCTCGTAAAACTCAATTGCACGCTCAACACCCATTATGAAAAGTGCGGTCGAAAGTGCATCTGCTGCGGCTCCGTTCGGAGAAATTACAGCTACACTTGATATTCCAGATTCGGCAGGATATCCTGTGGACGGGTCTATTATATGGTGGTATCTTTTTCCGTCATACTCAAAAAATCTCTCGTAGTCACCCGACACCGACACAAATCCCGATGTAAGGTAGCAATATCCCACGACATCCGAGGTATTATGCGGGTCACGTATACCGATTTTATAATCATCTCCGTCGGATTTCTTTCCGTATACTCCGATATTTCCGCCGACAGACACAAGCCCGTATTCTACATCGGTCGTATCGAGGTATTCGAGAATCTTCTGAGCAGCCATGCCCTTTCCGATTCCACCGAAATCTATCTTCACGTCAACATCCAGCTTTGATATTCTGTCTCCGGAAACGCTTATTTTATCACGTCCTGCGTGTGCGAGAGCTTCGTTTATCTCGTCCTCTGTCGGTGGAGTAGTGTTTTCAGTGACGTTCCAAAGCTCTGTAAGTCCGCCGAGTGTATAGTCGAAAGCTCCGTCCGTGAGGTCTGAAACCGTCTCCGCAATATCGAGAAGTGCGGTCATTGTCTCATCTGCCGAAAGAATGAAATCATAATCGGAATTAAGTCTGTATACGTCACTGTTTTCGTTATGACATGACACGGATGAATCTATATCGACAAGTATCTCCGAGCAGTTTTCGGCAACTTCATCGAGGTATTTGTCATCAAGCCGTCCGTTTTCGTTTTCTCGTCCGAGCTTTAATGTGACGTAGGTATCCATGATGAAATAGTTGTACTCCGCATATTCCTCACCACCTGAGCATGAAGTCAGAACGGCAGGTGAAGAAAGCATCAGGCACGACATTACTGCGGATACCAACTTTTTTGTTTTCTGTGAGGTCAGCATAATTATACCTCTCCGTTGAATATTTTGCTTGGAATACAGGTCATAACCATTCCGATGACAGTTCCGAACACAGCAGAAGCGAATACAAGTATCGGTGCATACGACAAAGCTGCACTTCCGATTGTAACATAAGCTGCGACAAGCTGTCCCATGTTATGAGCGAATGCGGAGGCGACCGATATTCCGATAAAACTCAGTCCGAGGGGATGTTTTTTCAGAAAAGCCATGACCGAGCATGAGAAAGCCGTTCCGAATAGTGAAAAAACAAGCGAGGTGACGTTCCCGAAAAGCAGAAACGACACGATTATGCGGCAAAGAGAAACCGAAAACGCATCTATTGCCGAGCTGCGGTAGGTACAAAGCATGAGAGCAATATTTACAAGACCGAGTTTTGCACCGGGTAGACCGAATGACGGCAAAAAGCTCTCCAAATATGAAAGTGCAAGAGCAAGCACGACAAACGCTGCATCTGATGAAAGACGTGAAATTTTTCTGTCCGTCTGCATTTTTTGCTTATCCGACGACATAATCCTCATCCCTCTCACCGCCGACTGTCAAAACGAGCTTTCCCGGAACACACACTATCGAGTCACCGCACCGTGATATCTCTCCCGTACCGACACATATACCGTCAGGACAATCCGAGTATGACACAGACACATGGCAGTCGGATATTTTAATGATGTAGGAATAACCACACGAGGTAAGCTCAAATTCACCGTCACGTGATAAGCTATATGATTCGGTCACACCGTCATGAGTCACGATAAAATAAGAACCATTTTCGGCATTTTTCGGAAGAAGCATGAGTATTCCGACAGCAATAACGATAAAAAAAAGCACAATATCGCTTCCCGTCAGCTTTTTCGGTGGCAGACTCATATACCCTCCCAAAAAACACAATGATACAATGATATTATACACGAAAAGAGTGTAAATGTAAAGAGCAATCAAGTACGGCACGGAATATTTAACAGAAAAAACAAAAAAGCAGACTCATCACTGAATCTGCTTTCTGCGGAAAACGGGACTTGAACCCGTATGGTGTGAACCACACGCCCCTCAA
>CAYTLG010000034.1:0-13563 GCA_964438725.1 uncultured Ruminococcus sp.
AAGATCGAGTACCGTCTCGACAAGACCAACATCATCCACTGCCCCATCGGTAAGGCTTCCTTCGGTGCTGAAAAGCTCACAGAAAACTTCAACACTCTCGTTGGAGCAGTTATTAAGGCTCGTCCTGCTGCTGCAAAGGGTCAGTACATCAAGAGCTGTGTTGTTGCTTCCACAATGGGCCCCGGCATCAAGGTTAACACTGCTAAGCTCGGCTAATTTCTAAATAAATTGCGGTTCTTCGGATAACCTCCGCGAGCCGCTTTTTTATGGACTAAAATTCTTATATCATTTCAGGAGATTAATTATGGCTACACTTGCTCAGATTCTTGAAGCACTTATGCTCGTTTGCTTCGGTTTTTCTTGGCCCCTCAACCTCAGAAAGAACCTCAAGGCTAAGTCCGCAAAGGCAATGAGCCTTCCCTTCATTCTTCTTATCGTTACAGGTTACATCTTCGGTATCATCGCTAAGTTCATCACTATTGCAAACGGCGGTACAGTTCACTGGTACGTTTTAGTTGTTTACTTCTTCAACCTCATCGTTGTTTCCTGCAATATTTTCGTTTACTTCATCAACCTCGGCTACGACAAGAAGAACGAAGCAAACAAGTAATTTCTGAATAAATAAAAATATCCGACAGGCTCACAAAAAGTCTATCGGATATTTTTTTATATACATGAATAAAGTATGTTTCTGAGTCGTGGGAAAATGTATGGCTCCTGATTATTGAGCAAATGCTGAGTATAAACAAGCACAAGGTCTTTGTCCGTGTCAAACACAGTGTAAACTCCGGCAGCACCGCCCCAACCAAATTCACCAATTGGAGATAGCGAGCCTGAAACCGCCTTATTCATCATTGTTCTGACACCGTAGCCGTAACCGTAGCCCACAAGCATAGGCCAGTTGAAGTCACGCAGCTGTTCTTCTCCAAGTGTGTTCGTTTTCATAAGCTCAACGGATTCTCTTGAGATATAGCGGTAGCCATCATGCGATGTACCAAAGTTAGCCATTGTCGCTGCAAACTTCATGTAGTCGGAGCAGGTCGAAACAATTCCCGCACCGCCTGAGTCGTATTCACTTCCAAGCATATGGTCGCACACATTGTTAGTCGGAACATATTTGCCAAGCTCGTCAGAATAGCGGTACTGGACTGCAAATCTTCCCATCTTCTCTTTCGGAGGCATATTGTAGGTCGTGTCGTTCATTCCAAGAGGTTCAAACAGCACTTCCCTTGCGTAGTCACGGAGCTTCTTTCCTGCTACGACCTCGATAAATGCACCGAGAACATCATGGCAAAGACTGTAATTCCAATGCGTACCGGGTTCAAAGCACAGCGGACTTTTCGCAATCGCTTTTGCAACCTCACGTGTGGGGCAAGCTCCGTTGGTGTTCTTTCTTACCTCATCAACATACGGTGTATTGAATTTATAGTCAAAGCCTGCGGTCATGTTGAAAAGGTGCTTCACCAATATCGGCTTCTCCGCTTTTACAACTTCACCTGAGCCGTTTCTCACGTTCATATCACGAAATTCGGGGAGATATTCGTAAAGCGGATCGTTCATAAGGAATTTTCCTTCCTCATGGAGCTTCAACGCAAGAGAGTTTGTTATTACCTTTGAAGCAGACCAGAAGTAATAAAGCTCATCTCCTGCCATTTTACGGTCGTTTTCTCGGTCAGCATAGCCCGTATAGTAACGATAGACTTCTTTTCCGTCCTTCATTACCATACAGTCGTTTCCGGGTATACGCCAGTTCACCAGATATTCCTGAAATTCACGCATTCTTGTGAAATCCATAAAACTTTCCTCCTGTATGTACTTTTTTATTTATCAGTCGATGTAATAAATTTCCATATCGTAGTGATATCCGACCTTGGAGAAGGAAGCAAACTGAGGATTGTCCTTCGAGAGCCATATATCGACCTCCCATTCGTCAACCTTTCCGCCTATATCGGATGCGATTCTTACGCCGAAGTCGTATTTGTCGTTCTTGACGTAGAGCTTTGTTCCAAGGGGTATATTGTCCTTATCAACGGCAACAACGGTTTCGTCCGCCATTGTCCCAAGGTAAGTCAAACCCTCAATATTATAATACGTTGCGGGAACGACACGTCTGTATGAATATGTATATGTCACTCCGTCATCGCCAACGAACGAACCGCCTACGCCAAGCTCATATATCTCGCTGACAGGCTCACGTACTGTCTCCGTGTACTGTAACGTGCGTGAGCTTTCCTGACCGTTTATATACTCTACTGTGTAATACTCGTTATACTGCCCTTCCTCACCGTACTGGACGTAATTCGTTTCGTCACGGGGAATAAGGTCGGTCTCATAAACTACAGTCTCATATGCGATAGCACCGCTTTCAACTGCCGTAGCATATTCATACTTGTCTATGCTTATCGTCGTGTCTGCCGCAATCATGGAATCAAGTGAAACGGACGGAACATAGCCTTCCTCAAGCGTGATTCCGCAAAGCGTGAGAAGCTCACTGAGTGTCATTTGTTCAGCGGATACCGATATATCATCCTTATCATAGAAATCAAGCACTATATTGAATTTCTTCGGTGCAGGCTCGGTTTTGGGTGGCTGAGTTTCGGTTTCGGTTTCTGATTCTGCCTCGGATTCAGGCTCAGTTTCTGATTCCACTGCACTTTCATCGGTATCAACGAGGGCAGTTTCCTCTGTTTCTTCTGATTCAGGCTGAGCTTCGGTTTCGGATTCGTTGTCGGTGAGGTCTACATAATCGCCTGTTGTTTCACCTATGTTGATGTCCGCAGGCTTATTGTTTTCCGCAGCGATGTTTACACCGACTATTATCGCAGAAAGAACTGCTACTACAATAACGGCAAGTGCTGCTGTTATTGCAACATATCTGTTATGACGTGAATTTTTCGCCTGCTTTTCCTCGGTTTTCTCGCTACTTTCACGGACGATTCTGCTAAGTGAATTCATGCTGACCGTCTCGCTGTTTTCACGATGTCGTAAGGGTGCGGCTGTCGTAACGATACTGTGTCTTGCACCCGTGATTCTTTCGGCTACATACGCTATATCCTCCTCATCGGTCGTGTAGTTGTCATCCTCTGTTTCTTCGGGTTCTTCTTCATATTCAGGTTCATCTACCTGCTCGACAGTATCATCTTCTTCGTATTCGGTTGTATCTTCGGTTTCGTTGTATTCCTCCGACACTTCCTCGTTTTCTTCTTCGGGAAGGTCGTTTTCTTCTGTCGGGTTAAATTTATCGTTCAGTTCCAATTTTCTTGTCCTTTCAAAGGTTAATACTGAGCGTATCTGTCACTTGACATACTTATCTAATATAGATTATAGCATACAAACGCCTGAAATACAAGTACAATACAAAAAAATGCCCCATCATACCGATTTGCCGATATTGACGGAGCATTTTCTTTAGTTATGATTAGCCTTTGTTTTCGCCGTTAATCTGTTCCTGAATCTTTTCGTTGTACTTATTGAGAGTCTTTGTTGCAATCTTGTCGAACTTCTTAACCATTGAAGCAACGTCTGTGGAGTAGCTTCTGAGGAGGTTCATAATTGCTTCGTTGTATGTACCAACTTCAAAGTACCAACCGAAGTCGTAGCAACGGGATGCAAAGATAAGGTCGAGCATTTCAGAGGAGTCTACGTCACGAGCAACCTTGTTCTGGAGGGTCTGTTCGTAGTAAGCAGGTGTAAGGGTATACATACTTTCATATGCGAGAGCCTGTGTTATCCAACCTGTACGTGCATTTCCCTCTTCACCGAGAGTGTTAAGCGGAATTGAGTAGAGCGGGAGACCCCAGGAGGCAGCACTATTGTAATATTCTTCCTGAGCTTCGTCATACTTAGGAAGCGGGAGAATACCAAAGTCGTCTTCCATTTCACGGAATGATGTAGCCTTACCTAAATTAATCATATAGAACAGACCACGGCCTTCTCTGAATGCAATCTGACCATAGTCGGCAGCATAGTCTTTACGCTGGTATGCACAGGTAACTTCCTTATTATAAGCATAAGAAGTGAACTTTTCAAATGCGTTTACAAACTTTTCGCTGTTAAGTGTAAGTTCTACCTCACCCTTATCGTTAACAGTACAGCACTTAATACCCGACGCATTAACGATACCCATCATAACATCGTCCCAAAGCCAAATACCGTATATATCATCAACGTCGTTGATATGGTCGCCGTCGTTATCGTAGTCGAGGTTACTGTCAATTTTCTCTGCCAGACCCTTGAAGTTGTCGATAGTCCATGTACCATCTCTTACCATGTCATACATATTAGCAAGCTGATAGTTTTCAGCCATATTCTTATTGAAGAATACACAGAAGGTCTGGTTATTGTCACCAATTGAGATATCACCGGTAACCTGGAACACAGCATCACCGAAAGACATATCTGCAACACCCTTCTGGTCCCACCAAGGCTGGCTGAGGTCAAGGTTCGGTATGTCTCTAAGGTTCATGAAAAGTCCGTCAGTAAGGGCGTTACAGGAAGAATATGCAGACATATTAACGAGGTCATAGTCGTTTGTACCTGCCTGAACCGATGTAGCGAGAGGTGACTGACCTGCACGCATATCAGCTTCAACCTTGATAGACTGAATAGTAATATTCGCCTTATCTTCAATGGTCTTCATTCTCTGATACTTAGCGTCGTTGATAGGCTCACCGGTGAAGTCTTCTGCATCAAAGTCATCGCTAACAGCACTATGTCTGAAAATATTGAATGTGTAACCTTCAAAGTCAGCATCTTCAAGACCGCTGTCAAGTTTCTCTGTTTCGGAGTCAGCATCGTCCCCTGATTCCGCTACGCTTGTTGATGTGTCAGTGCTGCCTTTAGTTTCGTCTGTGTTAGTACCTGCGTCCGAGCAAGCTGCCAATGAAGACGAGAGCATAAGAAGTGCAAGAATAATCGCAAGATTACGTTTCATGTAGTTTTTCTCCTTTTGATGATAATAACGCATAAAAATAATTTACTACTCACTAGTATACACCAGTTTGCTTAATATTGTCAAGCAGAACAGCTACATTTCGGCAATTTGCACAACATTTTCAGCAACAATACAAAAAGCCCCGACTCAACATCAATAAAACGATGTATCGGAGCTTTGTGGGTTATAGATTTTACCTTACTTTGAAAGTTCTACCTGTTCCTGAATTTTTTCGTTGTACTTATCAAGAGACTTTGTTGCAATCTTTTCAAACTTCTTGAGCATGGAAGCAACATCGGAGGAATAGTTTCTGAGGAGGTTCATGATAGCTTCGTTATATGTACCAACTTCAAAATACCAACCGAAGTCGTAGCAACGGGATGCAAAGATAATGTCGAGCATTTCAGAGGAGTCTACGTCACGAGCAACCTTGTTCTGGAGGGTCTGTTCGTAGTAAGCAGGTGTAAGGGTATACATACTTTCATATGCGAGAGCCTGTGTTATCCAACCTGTACGTGCATTTCCCTCTTCACCGAGAGTGTTAAGCGGAATTGAGTAGAGCGGGAGACCCCAGGAGGCAGCACTATTGTAATATTCTTCCTGAGCTTCGTCATACTTAGGAAGCGGGAGAATACCAAAGTCGTCTTCCATTTCACGGAATGATGTAGCCTTACCTAAATTAATCATATAGAACAGACCACGGCCTTCTCTGAATGCAATCTGACCATAGTCGGCAGCATAGTCTTTACGCTGGTATGCACAGGTAACTTCCTTATTATAAGCATAAGAAGTGAACTTTTCAAATGCGTTTACAAACTTTTCGCTGTTAAGTGTAAGTTCTACCTCACCCTTATCGTTAACAGTACAGCACTTAATACCCGACGCATTAACGATACCCATCATAACATCGTCCCAAAGCCAAATACCGTATATATCATCAACGTCGTTGATATGGTCGCCGTCGTTATCGTAGTCGAGGTTACTGTCAATTTTCTCTGCCAGACCCTTGAAGTTGTCGATAGTCCATGTACCATCTCTTACCATGTCATACATATTAGCAAGCTGATAGTTTTCAGCCATATTCTTATTGAAGAATACACAGAAGGTCTGGTTATTGTCACCAATTGAGATATCACCGGTAACCTGGAACACAGCATCACCGAAAGACATATCTGCAACACCCTTCTGGTCCCACCAAGGCTGGCTGAGGTCAAGGTTCGGTATGTCTCTAAGGTTCATGAAAAGTCCGTCAGTAAGGGCGTTACAGGAAGAATATGCAGACATATTAACGAGGTCATAGTCGTTTGTACCTGCCTGAACCGATGTAGCGAGAGGTGACTGACCTGCACGCATATCAGCTTCAACCTTGATAGACTGAATAGTAATATTCGCCTTATCTTCAATGGTCTTCATTCTCTGATACTTAGCGTCGTTGATAGGCTCACCGGTGAAGTCTTCTGCATCAAAGTCATCGCTAACAGCACTATGTCTGAAAATATTGAATGTGTAACCTTCAAAGTCAGCATCTTCAAGACCGCTGTCAAGTTTCTCTGTTTCGGAGTCAGCATCGTCCCCTGATTCCGCTACGCTTGTTGATGTGTCAGTGCTGCCTTTAGTTTCGTCTGTGTTAGTACCTGCGTCCGAGCAAGCTGCCAATGAAGACGAGAGCATAAGAAGTGCAAGAATAATCGCAAGATTACGTTTCATGTAGTTTTTCTCCTTTTGATGATAATAACGCATAAAAATAATTTACTACTCACTAGTATACACCAGTTTGCTTAATATTGTCAAGCAGAACAGCTACATTTCGGCAATTTGCACAACATTTTCAGCAACAATACAAAAAGCCCCGACTCAACATCAATAAAACGATGTATCGGAGCTTTGTGGGTTATAGATTTTACCTTACTTTGAAAGTTCTACCTGTTCCTGAATTTTTTCGTTGTACTTATCAAGAGACTTTGTTGCAATCTTTTCAAACTTCTTGAGCATGGAAGCAACATCGGAGGAATAGTTTCTGAGGAGGTTCATGATAGCTTCGTTATATGTACCAACTTCAAAATACCAACCGAAGTCGTAGCAACGGGATGCAAAGATAATGTCGAGCATTTCAGAGGAGTCCTTATCACGTGCGACCTTGTTTTGGAGAGTCTGTTCATAGTAAGCAGGTGTAAGAGTGTACAAGCCTTCATATGCAAGAGCCTGTGTTATCCAACCTGTACGTGCAAGATCTTCCTGGTTGAGAGTGCCTCTCGGTACGCAGTAAAGCGGTAATGCCCAGGATGCAGCACTGTTGTAATACTCTTCCTGGAGTTCATCATACTTAGGAAGCGGAAGAATACCAAAGTCATCGTCCATTTCACGTAATCCGGTAGCTTCCGAAAGTGTTTCCATGTAGAAGAGGGCACGGCCTTCACTGAATGCAGTACGACCGGCACCGTTATTACCTGAACGCTGATATGCACAGGTTACGTCTCTGTTGAACGCATATGAAGTGAACTTTTCAAACGCAGTTATGAACTTTTCGCTGTTAAGTGTAAGATTAAGCTCACCCTTATCATTGATAGTACAGCACTTGATTCCCGATGCATTAACGATACCCATCATTGTATCGTCCCAGATGTAGATACCGTATATATCTTCGATATCGTTTACGTGGTTACCGTTGTTGTTATAGTCGAGGTTACTGTCGATTCTTTCTGCGAGAGTTCGGTAGTTGTCGATAGTCCATGTACCCTCTCTTACCATATCGTACATATTGTCGAGCTGGTAATTTTCAGCCATGTTCTTGTTGAAGTAGATACAGAAAGTTCTTGAGTTGTCACCGATGGAGATATCACCTGTCATCTGATATACGGCACCGTTGAAGTTGAAGTCCTGGAGAGCTTTCTGGTCCCACCAAGGCTGTGTAAGGTCAAGGTT
This sequence comes from uncultured Ruminococcus sp., assembly GCA_964438725.1. Lineage (GTDB taxonomy): Bacteria > Bacillota > Clostridia > Oscillospirales > CAG-272 > UMGS1696. Next base: position 7,856 of record CAYTLG010000034.1, read on the forward strand.
CTCTATGGAAGTCAAATCCATGAGGTAGCCTGCTATAAGTGCGTTACAAGAAGAATATGCGGAGATGGAAGCGAGGTCGTAGTCGTTAGTACCTGCCTGAACGGAGTTACCAAGTGTGGTATGTGCATCACGCATTCCTGCAGTAATTCTAACTTCATTGATTTTAATTCCACCTGCTAAGTCCTCAACGGTTTTCATTCTCTGCCACTTAGCGTCGTTGATAGGCTCACCTGTGAAGTCCTCTGCATCAAAGTCAAGGGGGCATTCACTGTGGCAGAAAATATTGAATGTATAACCGTTATAGTTAACGTCGGGAAGTCCGCTGTCAAGTCTGGCATTGGGATTTTCAGTTTCTTCTGTTGATTCTTCGGAAGCGTTAGCTATGGTTTCGGTGGTTCCCTTTGTTTCTTCGTTGTTTGTGCCTTTATCAGAGCAAGCTACAAGTGATGAAGAAAGCATAAGAAGTGCGAGGATAAGTGCTAAATTGCGTTTCATTTTTTCTCCTAATTGAACTTAGTTTAAGGAAATTCTATCCTTTGAGTAGGTTTTGGTCGGGTATGTCAGAACTGTATCCTTATCAGGTGGAGTCGGGAACACGGGTGTATCTCCGTCCCATGTGATAGGTGTTGTCCATATGCTGCGACCACTCCAGCCTGATCCGCTGACGAGATTTGCATGGTATATCATCCATGTTTCGCCATCGGGAGCTGTTGTGAATGAGCAATGACCGGGGCCGAAAACTTTATCGGTCTTAGCGAACACTGCTCCGTCGGATTTCTGCCAATTTGCCGCATCGAGGATATCGCCGCCCGTGAACGTAAGCATACTGAGACAATAATAGTCGCTCCAGCTGCCAGAACCGGAATAAACGATATACAGTGCCTCTCCGTGGGTAAGAGCAACGGGACCTTCGTTAATAAGAGGAGTTCCGCCGCCTATCTCCCACTTTTTATTCGGTCTTGATATCATTACACGTTCGCTATCTATCGTTGAGGGGGATGACATATGTGCGATGTAGAGATTCTGCATCACGTTTTCGTCTCCCTCCCAGCCTGACCAAACGAAATAGCACTCTCCGTTATACTGGAGAACGGTTCCATCAATAGCCCATTTATCGGTAGAATCCGTAATTTTTCCGAGCATTTTATAAGTTGCGGTGGGGTCGGTATCGCTTGTGCATTCGAGAACGTACATTCTATGATTGTAGTTGTCGCCATCGTCCGCAGCAACGTAGATATACCATTTGCCGTTGATTTTATGAAGCTCAGGTGCCCAATATTCAGCGGAATAATCAGTACCATCGGGAGCGGTATACACCTTTGTTCCACCATCGGTAGTTAAATCCATGAGAGAATCGAGCTTCTTTACACAAACGCCGTTTCCGCCTGAATAGCAGTAGTAATAGTCCTCATCATCACGCACTACCCACGGGTCACCTCCACCTGAAGCTACGGGATTTGTAAATTCCGTATACTCATACTGCGGTTCTGCGGTGTATATCTCACAGAAATCAGCAGGAAGTGTGAGTCCATCGGCAGTGAGCTTTTCAGCAAGAACCTCTGAGGCAACTACCGTAAGCTCCGGTGTATATCCGACACAAACAAGGCGTGAATCCATCACGGCAAGAATGAACTGATGCTCACTGAGCATTGCGTATGCCTTTGCAGTAGCATCACGGTTCGTCATTCCGATGAGAATCTCGTTTTCGTTTGTATTCGGGTCATCATTCGGCTTTACGTAGTCCGTCTCAAACAAGGGACGGCTTCCAAGAACTTCTGCTACGGCTGTGACATATGACTGAGCCGCAGTTATCTCGGATTTGTTCGCCTCATCGGGTCTGACTACTGCGTACTGACTATCCTTTGAAGCAAATGTTATCACAGACTGCTCGGCTTGTTCGCTTTGAACTGTCTGTGTATCAGCTGTTGTATCGTCGGTAGCTTTACGTAGTCCGTCTCAAACAAGGGACGGCTTCCAAGAACTTCTGCTACGGCTGTGACATATGACTGAGCCGCAGTTATCTCGGATTTGTTCGCCTCATCGGGTCTGACTACTGCGTACTGACTATCCTTTGAAGCAAATGTTATCACAGACTGCTCGGCTTGTTCGCTTTGAACTGTCTGTGTATCAGCTGTTGTATCGTCGGTAGCTTCTCCGCCTGAGCATGAAGTCAGGAGAAGAAGTGCCGCCAATATCGCCGTAAAGTATTTTTTCATCATTTCGGGTATTCCTGTGATGTATGTGTAGGTCCGAGAATTTCAAGTCTGTCCACACCTGATGCTGTAGGAGCAAATCTTGCACGGTCGATGCAAATTGTTCTCGGATGAATCTCTGTCTCACTCTTATGAGCGTGGTATACTATGATAAGCTCGCTTCCATCGGGTGATGTTGTGAAGCTGTGGTGACCGGGGCCGTATACCTTGGATGTGTAGCTGAGAATGGGGCTGCAATCGTATCTTTCAAATCCTTCGAGAGGAGAATCGGAGATAGCGTAGCCAACTGCGTAATAGTGGGATGTATATCCGTTACCGGAATATGTAAGGTAGTACTTACCGTTGTGCTTGAGGATGAACGGTCCCTCGGCAACAGCACCTTCCTTTGTTTCCCACGGAGCTTCTGCTCTGAGGATGAGCTTTTCGGTGCCGGGCTTAACTGTAACGATATCGTCTTCAAGCTCACAGCCGTAAATTGCGTATTCGTGACCCTCTCTCCAACTTACATAGTAAAGGTAAGCACGACCGTCATCGTCAAGGAAGATATGACCGTCGATACTCTTATCGTAAAGCCAGTTTTCTTCGGGAACGAATGGACCTAAGGGTGAATCGGCAACTGCAAAACCGATATGTTCGTCAACGGACATAATCATATAGAATTTGCCGTTCTTTTCAACAACTTCGGGTGCCCAGTACCAACGATTGATACCCCATGCAGATTCGATACAATATCCCTTATTTTCCCAGTTTACAAGGTCATCGGATACATAAACGTAATATCCGACATCAGCAGATGTAGAATAGCAATAATACTTGCCGTCATACTTGAGAACGCCGGGGTCAGCTGCCTGGAACTGGTTGAATACGGGGTTCTTATAGGTCTTACCTTCTTTTTCGGGAGCGGTATACTCGGTAATGCTGAGGTTATCGAAATCTGCACCGTGACCGTTGTCGATATAGCCTATTCCGCTACCGCTTGTACCGGTGAGGACATATTCAAATTCCTGCCAGGGTTCAACTCCGTCCATATCGTCAAGGAAGTACATACGGTAAGTATTTCCCGCACGTTCAACTCTGAGCTTACCACACTTTTCGGAATCAAAAGACTTTACAACCTTTTCAGCGAGCTGTTCAACTACCATACCTGAGAGAGCAGTTCCCTTGAGTTCGTAAAGATATACTCTTCTGTCACGGAGCATGAAAGCATAACCTTCAACTCCATCATACTGTTCTGACTTTTTTGCACCGAAAACGATACCGCCAGAGGAAATACCGCTGTCGAGAGTTACGTCAATCTCAACTGCGTAGTCCTTTTCGGTATTGTAATCTTCTGTGAGGGCTGCATTGTATATGTATGTGAACATATCAGCAGCAGTTTCCTTCGCTCTTGCTTTTACTCCGTCGATAGTATAGTTATCGGCAACGTAATTGAATTTGTTCTGTGTTTCCATAGAGCTATCTCCTTCATCCTGAGTCTGAGTTGTTTCTATTTCTTCAGCAACGTCTCCACTGCATGATGTAAGCACACACATAGCTGTCATCATTGCAACAACGACGAACAAAAATAATTTTTTCTTTTTCATAGGATAATATCTCATTAAATACGTTATATTGGTTTAAATAATAAACGTAATTTTAAAATACGGGAACGGCTTATTATGCTAAAAGTCGTCCCCGTAGATTAAAACTTATTCAGTTGCAAAAATTACTTTCTCTTCTTGAGAGCAACAGCAGAACCGAGAGACATAAGAGCAGCAGCTACAGCGATGATAGCAGCGTCGAATGTCTGAGGAGCTGTGGTTTCTGTTTCAACAGTTTCAGTTGTTTCAGCATCTGCTACGGGTGCTTCAACTACTTCTGTTTCAGGAGCTTCTGTATCAACAGGAGCTTCTGTTTCAACTACTTCTGTTTCAGGAGCTGTTGTTTCAGCAGCACCTTCAGCGAATACGCCGGTCTTGTTGCAAAGCTGCTTAGCTTCGAGGGGGTTGAGTACTACGTTGTAAATTTCAACGTCAGCGATCTGACCCTGGAAGTCACCGTTCTGCCACCAAGAGCAGAGCCAAGAACCGAGTCTGAGAGAAGGAACATACTTCATCTGGTCAAGAAGACCTGCACCACCTGCACCGTTGATACCGGGCTTTTCAACTACTTCGCCGTTCTGGTAAATAACCATGCCTTCAGCGGAGTATGTTACGATTACGTTCTGCCATTCGCCGGGCTTAACCTTGATGGCTGTACCACCCTGGTCAGAGGGGTCGTTCCAGCAGATATCGAATTCAGCTTCTTCGTTACCGGTTGTGTTGATACCAGACTGGAGAGAAGAAGTTACACCGATGTAACCCTGGTTGGAAATGTCGAAGGAGTAGAGAGGAGCACCACGGAGAAGTGTTTCGGATTCATCAGGCTTTACCCAAAGAGAAACAGTCATACCGTTTGTCCAATCATTTGTGGAGAAGAAGTCGTCTGTGATAAGAGCGTAGCTTGTGCCGTTTGTGTTTTCAGCAGCACCGATACCATTGATCTGAACAGCGTCACCGTGTTCCGTACCGGAAACAAGTTCAGCGTTGTTGAGTTCAGCCTTTGTGAGGTCAGCTGTGTAAACAGGAGCCGCATATGTAGCTGTGTAGAGTTCTTCAACAGTGGGAACGTGTTCAAATTCTGTCTGTTCAACAGAAGTGCCATTGTAGAGGTCGTTGATTTCATCTTCTGTGAGAGCACAGTTGTAGATGGTAACATCGTCGATCATACCTTCAAAGTCACCGTAGTTCCACCATGAGCAGAGCCAAGAACCGAGTCTGAGGGAGTAAACTTCTTCAAATTCGATGAAGAGACTGATCATGTTTGTGAAATCGTTAGCGTTACCGTTAGCGAAAGGCTGGTCGGAAATGAGTTCGCCATCAACGTAGAGGAAGAGGTTCTCTTCGCCGAATACGAGAGAAACATACTGCCATACGCCCTGGTCGAGTTCGCACATACCACCACCTACGTTAGCGGGGTCACACCAAATACGAGGAGAAATACCGAGAGATGTGTCGTTACCGTCGGTGTTGAATGCAGCCTCGAGAGATGTAACGAGACCGATGTAACCTACGTTAGCGATGTCGAGAGAGAAGATAGGAGCGGTACCGTGGAGTGTTTCGCTTACTGCGGACTTAACCCACATATTGATTGTCATACCGTCATCCCAGTTTGTTGTCTTGAAGAGGTCGGTCTTAAGAACAGCATAGGATGTACCTGTTGTTGTCGGTCCCTTACCGTTTACTTCGAGAACCTGTCCACGAGTAACATCGTCAACGAGTTCAGCTTCAACGAGTTCGAAACCATTGTCACCATCAGCGAAGTCAACGCTGAGAACCGGATCAGCTGCAAATGCTGTAACTGTAAGAGCAGCAGCAGTGAGAACTCCGGTCAGGATGAGCCAAAGTTTTTTCATAAAATCCTCCATATAAATATAGTAAGGTTATCGTACCAAAACGATCATTATAAGTATATACC
>CAYTLG010000035.1:0-13379 GCA_964438725.1 uncultured Ruminococcus sp.
AATAAGAGGTTTAAAACCATTCTTAGGAAACTGCGGTAAACCTATCAAAACTGAAAGGAGGACAAAAATATGCCGGACAGAACAAAAATAAGGACTGATGAAATCCGCCGCAGAACAAGACTGATACGCAACAGACGTGACAAACGTGCCATCACCTCCCTGTATTGTATAAGTGCTTTTCTTTTCGCCGACATATTCATCTTGCTTCGTGACGCATGGCACCCAAGTATCGTATCTGTTTCGGATATATACGGAGCTGTGCTTTTGCGTGAAGAAGCCTGTAACTACGTTGTTGTCGGTATCGCTTCGTTCATCATCGGAATGGCACTGACACTGCTTCTGAGTAAACTACACAAAATCAAACACAGCAAAACAGAAAACAAAAGAGAGGAAAAAGTATGAAAAAACGACTGATAAGTCTGGCACTGGCATTTTGTATGATAATGACCGTACTTCCGCTGAACGTACTCGCAGACATTACACTTCTGTGGGATTCAGACGAAGAAGAACTTTATCTTTATATGCTCGACCTCGGACTTGTAGACGAAAACGGCAGTCTTATTGAGGACAACAGCTTTACACTCGAAGACGGCACTCAGATATTCTCAACAGATGAGCTTAACTCGTGGCTGCTCCGGTGCGACGACGATGAGCTTTCATCACTCGTTACCGTGGATTCAAGCGGTAAAGTTGCAACAGCAGAAGAGCTTATGTACGCACTTTCGATAGAATACAACATCGAAAACATTGTGGATGAGCTTAATCTTATAATAGAAAACAGCTCTGTATCAGCTCAGTCAACAGTGAGCGGTGATATAGACCTGACTGCACATTCACTCGAACTCGAACTCAGCGGAAAAATCAACATTGATGCCAAGGGCAATGATATTCTCACGCTGACAGTAGAGCTTATAAACACCAAAACAGGTCGTGTCTGTGAGGCACCTCATGACATAAAATATGAAATCGGTGTTTTTTCAGCTGAATACATAGACAGCAGTAATCTTTCCGTAGACGGTTACAACCTTCCCGGCATAGGTAAATTCTATACTTACACACTCTACGAAGGTGAAAGCTCTGCCGAATTCAAGATTAATCTTGAACAGGTACGTACTAATATTTCTAACGGACACTATATGCTTGACGGTGAAACATATCTTTTCTGTGCCGCAAGAACCGAAAACTCCATGTCCAACGTGAATGATTCGTATTCTTCATTCTTTGTAGACATGGCAGTAAGTAAAGATACAAGCGAACTTATCGGTGCGATATCGGGAGATATAGAGATAAGTAGATACTCCGATAAAAAGGAGACAGTACCTTATCACTTCGACTGGAGTCAGCACAATACAGTTAACAAAAAAGTCACCATCGATGGCGAAGAATACTTTGAAATAGTTGTTGATGTACCGGCGGCAAAGGGTATACCCTACACTATAAATGACGATGAAGTAACTTACGGATGGACAGACAAGTTTTGCCAAGCAGAAAAATACGGCATCGGAGACTCCGACCTTAAAGCAGTTCTTGAAAACGTAGTCATCTGGTCAAAGGAAAAATACTCAAATCATGCCATGACTGACAAAAAGTGTTTTTATGTCAACAAGTATTATCAGCCTAATGAGACCGCTCAAGCTCCTGAACTTGATAAAATAAACCGTCGTGGATTCGTCTATATCTTTGATGGCATATATAAGGGAGATGTTGAATTTATGAAAGAGCTGACAAAAATCCAATCATCAAACTGGAGCCTTAAAAATCCCGAAAATGAAAACTTCTACAAGCAGGTTAGAGACGGTAACTGGCAGGTATTGTGGATGATGGACTTATACGTACCGATTTCAAGGGGTACCAATGTTGTCAGATTCCAGCCGGACTGGTATCTCCCGGTTGACTGGATAAGTAACAACAACAACAAAGATATCCGCCCGGAAGAGCTACTTATGTTCGGTACAATCACACTTGGCGACAAAACAAATCCGACAATCGCAAGTATTAATACTCCATATAAACCAGGACAATATATTGACTATCCCACATACTACCCCGGAAACTATGTTCCGATAACTGTTACGTTCTCTGAACCTGTATACGGTGACTATGAACTTTTATACCAGGAAGCAGGCACGAAGGCCAGCAACGATGATAATACAAACGACAGCTCAAGCAATGAAAAAATTGTATATAAGAGCATTCTGAACATAAACTCCGTCAACGCAAATGGATATGAACTTCTTCGTTCCAAAGTTCAGAACAGCAACCCTACTCTCTCCAAAACACGTACATTCTTATATCCGATAACAGAGCTTGATGGTGAATCCGGCATTCATATAGTCGGCGTAAAAGCAACCGGCTCAGATTGCAAAGACGTTATGGGAAACGCATTTAAACATCCGGACTCCCTTGATTTCTATAAATACGATACAACGATACTCTATAATCGCATTGACGCAAAGCTCCTTGAAAATGGTATCGAATCCATAACAGCGACTCCCGACCCCTTTGACCCGATGAAAGTGTCTCTTAAAGTCGATATTAAAGACGATTTAATGTACATGACCCCGTGGAATAACTGGAGTGAACTTATCAAATCCGGAAAAGCCGACGAAGCCGACACAGTAGAACTCGTGATTGACAGAGACGGCGAAAAATACAGCTTCACACCTACGTTATGCGTTGAGGGAAGCGGAAAAAATCAGAAATATTATCTTGAATACACAGCTACCCTTGACCCGATATACGACGGAACCCAAGACCATGTGGTTGAAATATATATCAACGACCACCTGATATACGGCGTATATGTCGAGTTCACTCAGAAAGCGGTAAAGCTCTCCAATGAAAACTCCTACAATATTGCCGCAGAACGGTGGTATTCGGGAATTGAAAACACAATTTACCTGAGCGATGAATTTGTTCCCGAATTTTCAGTCACACCGATAGACACAGGCTTTACTTACAATTCAGAGGACGGAATCTACTGGACATCAAGTGACACTGACGTTATTTCATTCAGTGGCATGGAAGATCCCGAAAGCAAAACATACAATCTTACATACAACCAAGATGGTATGACAATATCCGTCGGTAAAGAGGGAACGGCTACTATCCAGCTCATGTGCAGCAACGGAGCAACGGGAGTAATATGCCCCGCCTCCAATGCCATAGAGATTACGGTGAAGAAAGGTACACGTCCCGTACTTCTCTTCCCCTCGAACGCAAACACATTCTTTGCACGTCAGAACAGCGAGCTTACACTTAACTTCTCATCCACTATGGCGGATTATCCCCCGTATGACACTCCGATAACAGCTAAATTGTATCTCGGTACAGATGAGGTTGAATCTGCACTTGTCGATACATATGTACTTGATCGTAGTGCGTCAAAAGTTAAGATACCCGAAAACATTCTTACAGTGATATCACGTGCGAACACACCATCGTATATGCTCAAGCTGACATCCGATGCAACAGTTGACGGAGTCACACGTGAAGTTAAGACATACGCATACATCACTGTACTGTCAATGCCTGCGAAAATCTCGCTTGACGGACTTGACAATCCTATGTTTACAGATGAGGAAAGCGTTAACATAGGATGGAACATAGAAAACTTTGATATCGAAACCAATCCGGAGGAAAGTAAGTTTGAGTTTACGATAACAAAGGACGGTAAGACTATCTACCAAACGTCTGATTTAAGCACAAACGGAAACTATCAACTTATTCCCGAAAAGCCCACGGGACTCAAGGACTACTACATAGTCACGGCAAAGGCAAAGAACTATATCGACCCCACATGGAGCATAGCCTCAAGCACTATCACCGTATACAGAAGTGATGCACTCGACCTTGTTGTAGGAGGTAACAAAACAGACTATGTTGAACTCAAAAACACTATCACAGGAAGCACAACAACGTCCCCCACAATCACCACATACGACGGTGAGGTACTGTCGGGACTTGACTCCGCACAGGCTATCGCACAGATAAGAAGCGAACTCGGTCTGCTTGAAACGATAGGAATAAACTATGACGACTACGACTGGAGTATACTCTACGACACAATAAAGTGGAGTACATCAACAGGAGATTCGACAGCGGCTGATGAACTCGGTAAGATACTTACAATAAACTACCGTGAGGGAAATCATTACGCACCTATCGAGGAATACTCATATCTCTATTACCTCCCACAGACGATAATGCTTCTTTGTGGTCTCCGTGACGGAACTGCAACCGTAACAGCAGAGCATAGTTCACTCCCCGAACTCAATTCAAGCGTTGAAGTTGAGGTTGAACGTCTCAAGGACAAGCTCTATCTGTTCCAGTTCACACCTGCCGTAAGAACAGAGGTATCATATGAGGACAAAAACGGTGTAACCCACACTGTATTCTCAAACAATGACGGTTCTCTCGCACTCTTTGAGCCTGACGGTATCGCTTCGGAGCTTCGTACAGCTTCTATATCCTCAGGCACATCATACAGAGGTACAGTATCAAATCTGTCTCTCAAGAGCGGTGAAGGCAATGGTATTTACGGCGAACTTTATCCGCTTAATAAAATTGAGCTTCGTCAGGCTGCCGTCGCTGAAATAACTCTTCTCAAGCCCGATGGAACTCCGTATGCAAACAGCAGCGTAACTCTCCGTGGTGGTGTTTACAGAAACTCCTACCTCGCAGACGAACGTGACGACGCATACTGTGACAGTGCAAAGTTTGCAAGAAATGCAGGCGAAACAGCGTCACTTAACGGTAGGAAAGACCAGATCTTCACAACTGACGAAAACGGAACTCTCACGGTTCACATGGATCTTGAGCAGTTCATTTCCGCAAACAATCCCACATCCGTTGGCGTAGGTGACTCTCTTGAATTTATATTCGAGCTTCGCTTTAACGGGGACGAGTATTATCCCGAAATAGTTACAGTAAACGGAAGTCTCACAAAGCTTGATGCTCTCAGAGGCGGAAGCAACATTGTTACTCTTACCTCAGCCTCAAGACAGAAGCCTTTTGTTGCTGCTCAAACTATCAATTATACCGGTCGTGAGATAGATGTTCGCACTCACACAGGCGTAGTAGGGCCAAGCTCCAACTATGAAGTAGCAATTCTCGACACTACTGTAATGCTTTGGGGCATAAACTCAGCTACACTTGATGACACAGGCTTTACATCAACTCTCCGTTCACAGAAAAACGCATTCAGTGTACCAGACCAGGTACTGAAAACGGCAAATGAGGCCTCATATCCGTTCTCATCGGTTCCGCTTATCTCAAGCACAATAAATCTTACAAGCGACAGCTTTGCAAATTACGATGGCTCACGCAAAACTCCTATGGAAATTGCAATATTTGACGGCAGCAACGCTCTTGTTTCAACTATTGCACTTCCCTTCGGACTTGCAGACCTTACAACCATCGAAAAAGTTGAAGATTCTCCCTCACTTATCTCGCTCATGGCTAACCTTGCGGCATACGGCAGAGTCGGTGGTGCAGATACCGATTACGACTATGTAAACACCATATCCGACAAATTCATGAACGATGCACTTTCCTTTATCTCCGGCATAGGAGGTGAAGCGGGTCTTGTTAAGTCGGTACTTCTCCCCACAGAGGACCCGACACGTTATCAGGCATATCTTTGGACAGGTATCGACACTACCAAGCTCGAAGACCTTAACTATGACCAGAACGGCATCTCTCTTGAACCCAGCTACATAGGTCAGGACTACGACAGCCTCCTCGGTCAGGTAAGTGACACCCTCACACTCAGTGATTTCCAGGCAATGGCAGACGGCTCGTATTTCGATGACAGAGGCAATCTCTACGGTGCGGCAAGCGGTGTTATCGGACTTCCCATAATGCTCGTTCTTGAAGGATGGGTAACTACCGAAATACGCTACAACTTCGACAAGGGCGAATGGGAAGTCATAACCACAGGCGGAGGCTTTAAGGCAGGTGTACAGCTCGAAAGAGAAAAAGCCTACAACCTTACAGCGTACGGTATTCCGATAACAACAAGCTACAAGATTCGTGGCGGTGCTACCGTTGACTTCAAAACCGCCATTCGCTATGCTGAACAGCTCGGCTACGAATGGAATGACAAAACCGCAAAGGCAGTAAACGATTATCTGACAGCACTCAGAATAAACGCTTACTTTGAATTCTTCGGCGGTGTAGGTCATGACCACGGATTCACAGCAAAGGTCGGTGTTTTCGGCTCTATCGAAATCAACAACGAAAACATCTTCCTTACAAGAAAATATCTCAAGAATCCGAACGACAGAGATGACGACAGCCAGTATCTCCAGCTCGATGGTGAAGCAGGTATACGTGCCGCTATCGGTATCAGCCCTCTCGTAACGGAAATAACCCTCGTATCACTTTCATTCAGCACAAACTGGTTCTTCCCAAACCGTGACCACTGGAATTCCATATATGATTACTGGGACAACACATCAAGCGGTCTCGGCTCTACGGGATGGATAAACGACACAGGTTCACAGAGCATGGTTTACTCCGACGTTGCGAACACTATAATCGTATCGGAGCCGACAGTAAAGCTCGAAAGCCGTGATTACCTCGAAAACGGTGACAGAGCATGGCTCGGCGGCGACAATACAGCTCTCATGAGCCTTGATGAAACAAGCAGACTTTCATTTATCGAAACAAACTCCTATCCTTACAGCTCACCCATGATATCCGATGACGGAAGCATTCTCGTTTACCTCTCTGACGCAGAAAGCGATGACGTAACGGATGTTGAAGTACGTTACTCCCTCACAAGCGGCGGTATGTTCCCGAACGGTACTGCTATCCCGTCAGGTGATTTTGCAGGCTACGGTGACAGTTCCCTCGACTTTGATGGCAATGCGGACTTTGCAGGTGCTGTATGGCTCAGAGAAGCAGCCTCCCTCGGACTCAAAGCAGGAACTGAGGTAACTGAGGAACAGCAGACCGTACTTCTCAATGGTTATGAAGTAACAGCCTCTATCTGGAACGGCTACGAATGGGATACAACACGTCTCACCAACAACGGCTCTCAAGAATTTGACCCTGTTATTGCTGTAAACGAAAACGGTCAGGCTATCGTTGCATGGCGTTCGGTTCAGATTGGAGAGTCAATGTTTGAGCTTACACAAAACAGAATACTTGCAAAGGTATATGACGGTTCAAAATGGAGCGATGACACATATGTACTCTACAACGGAAGTGCCGGTGATGTAACAGGAATGAGTGCAGAGCTTCTTGCCGACGGTACTGCCTCTGTTGCATTCTCAGTTAATGATGGCGAAAACGACACAGACATTTACTATACAGTATTCGACATCAACTCATATGCTCTCGAAGATGAAGTAAAGACTATCCGTGCTACCACAAACTCATACGCTGACCGTGACCCTCAGCTCACCTCAGTTGACGATGTATTCGTTCTCGGTTGGAGCAGTGTTCAGGACATTCAGGGTATTGAAAAGCACGATATAGGACTTCGTGTATTCGACAACACAGGCTCCCCTTATTCAAACTTCCCCGAATCACTCAGCGACATGGTTTCTCTCACAGCCTTTGACGGTCAGTTCACATTCGTAAAGGGTGCCGAAAGTCTTGATGCCCTCTCGATACTTTGGAATGACTCAGCAGCGGGCGGAAACGACAATGATGTAATTCGTGCAGTCAAGTTCGGTATGTATTCCTCCGGCTACGGTTCATCCGCACCTATCGAGGTTGCAGCACTTCCAGCACGCACGGTTCTCAACAGCTTTGATGCGTACACTACCGACTATGACGGACTCAGCATTCAGGCGGTTATTCAGGGAACAACATACAGTGCTCTTGAGGACGGTGAAACTGTTGAATACTCCTACACAATCGACGGCAAGACCTACACAGGCACAGGAAAGATTCCTACCGAAACCGTAGACCTTTACTCCGCATATGAAACCTACACCAACAAGATTAAAGTAGCAAGCACAACAGTTGACTTTACAACTCTTGCGACTGAAAGCTATGTTCCCGTAGCATTCACTGTTACAAACATGGGTATGAATGTTATCGACGAGCTTGTTATTGAACTTGACGGTGCGGAAACACAGACCTTTACTGGACTCAATATCCTTCCCGCTCAAAGCAAGACCATCTCCTCGGTAACACTTACAGGTGACGTTATCGAAAACCTTGACTACACTGTCACTGCCCACTTTGACAACTACCACGTTGCCGATACAAGCGGAACCGTATACCTCGATTACCCCGATATTGGTATATCTTCCGTTAACGTAACATACGAGCAGGACGGACTCAGAAAGCTCCTTGTAACTCTCTACAACCAGTCCCCCGCTTCAATCAACAAGAGTGGTCGTCGTGCGGTTCTCGGAATTTACTCCGACCCTGAATGCCGGTATCCTATCGACGGCAAGTTCTTTGAAAACGGAACAGATGGCTCAGGATATGAAATAGCTCTCACAGGAGATGCACTCACCTCCATCGACACAGGATTATACACAAGCGAAGTTCAGTTCGATATCGGCTCTTACGTACATGAGGCAGGACTTGTTGAAATACCTGCATCAGGCGTAAATCTCTTCGTAAAGGCACGTATTGAACAGAACATTGACGGAGAATGGATAGAGCTTCCCGAAGCTGACACACTGAATAATCAGAAAAATGTTAACCTCGAAAGCCTACTCACAAGAAACAACAACGACCCGACAACCTTCTCTGTTGAAGTAGACAACAACTACACAACCACAGCAACAATCACATTACGCAACAACTCTCTCCAGCAGACCGAAAGCGGAACTCTTATGGCGGCCCTCCTTGATTCTAATGGTATCGTTCTTGAAACAAAGGGTATCGGCAACATACCGCTGAACGGTGAAGAAGTAGCGGAAATAGACCTTGACTTCTCACGTGCCGGTGCAAGAGTAGTTCTCCGTTATGGTGAAGCTATATCCACTGACAATAGCAACGCAAACGCTTCGGGCATTACGATAGACACACTTCCTCTAACACTTGAGAACTTCGACGCAAACGACATTGCATCACTTTCCGGTGTTGAGATTGGTCAGTATCTGCTCACAGTTACAGCGGAAAACCCGAACGCAACTGTAACCGTAAACGGAGAGACAGTTGAAAACGGTATGTACGGCTTCATGCTCGGTTATTACGACATTACACTCGAAATCACAATAACCGCTCCCGATGGAGTTACAACACGTACATATCAGGTAACAATTACTCCTACATACGAAAAGGCTGACAACTACAAGGACAACAACAGAGATGATGTTATCCCGTCAATATTCTTCTACACGCTTAGATTCAATACTAACGGCGGCAGTGAGATAGGTTCGTTACGCAGAGCGGCAGGAGCTAATATCGACCTTTCAAGCTACGTTCCCGTAAAGGCAGGATATGTATTCACAGGCTGGTATTCCGACCGTGAGCTTACCGAACGCATTACAAAGGTAAAACTAAGCGGAAATACCATTGTATACGCAGGTTGGAGAGAACCGCTCAATACAGAGGATACGGAACGGCAGACCAACGACAGCATTAATCCGTTCATTGATGTACATGAGAATGACTGGTTCTATGACGATGTAATGTATGTATACGAAAGCGGACTTATGAACGGTATGAGCAATGACAGATTCGTTCCCACAGCTACAACCACACGTGGAATGATAGTAACTGTTCTCTATCGTCTGTCGGGCGAAAGTGAAGTTAATTCTTCCTGCCCGTTCGAGGATGTAAAGAAAGGCTCATATTATGAGGATGCAATAACATGGGCTGCCGAAAACGGAATTGTAAACGGTATAGGCAGCGGCAGATTTGCACCCGATGACGACATAACCCGTGAACAGCTTGCAACCATACTCCATCGCTACACAAAGTTCTGCGGAATCAGTGTAAATGACCTGACAGCAGATATTTCAGGTTATTCCGACTCCTCCGACATCGCAGACTATGCAAAGACCGCATTTGAATGGTGCTGTACAGTAGGCATGATAAACGGAACGAGCGAAAACACACTCTCACCAAAGGGCAAAGCCACACGTGCTCAGTTTGCGGCAATACTCCACCGCTTCTGTGAAAACGTAATGAGCTAAAACAAAAAACGATCGGTTCGATTTTTGAATCGGTCGTTTTTTATTGCAATAATGCAAAGTGTATGATATAATGAAAACAAAAATTTTATTCAGGCTGGTATTTTAATATGGAAAAAATCGCAAGTTTCACCGTAGATCACCGACTGCTTGATTCGGGAATCTATGTTTCACGCAGAGACGGGGATGTTACCACCTACGACCTCCGCACACGCAAGCCCAACGCAGGCGAATACATGGACAACGTAACAATGCACACTGTTGAGCATCTTTTCGCTACATTCGTAAGAAACAGCAGTATCAAGGACAATGTTATTTATTTTGGTCCTATGGGATGTCGCACAGGCTTCTATCTTCTCGTTCGTGGAGAAAGTGACGAAACAGTGCTTGACGTAGTTCTCGATGTTCTCAGAAAAATATGCGACTATGAGGGAGAGGTATTCGGTGCCTCGGAGATAGAATGCGGAAACTACCGTGAGCTTGAGCTTAACGCAGGCAAGGAAGAATGCCGTAAATATCTCAGCGTACTCGAAAACAAGACAAACGACTTCAAATACAATGCATAAGAAAAACTGCTGTATGGTAAATCTACACTGTACAGCAGTTTTTGTTTTAATATATTCTTTGTTCTATGTCTCTTGCAAGTCCGTTCGTATACTCTGCTCTGATTTGAGAGGCAAGCAAATCAAAATCATACGTGAAAAGTTCTGCATCGGGATATTCCTTAATGAACTTATCGTATACAGCATCGTATATTTCGGAAAGACGCTCGGCTGTTATATCGAAGTCACAAGCCATATCGGATATAGACCAGTCGGAGATGTACAGCATTCCGTTTTTACTAAGCCATTTTGTATATTCAGAGACGGTTATCTCTGGGATAAGTGCGTTTTTGTATCTGTACTCGAAGAAGTTTCCGACACATCTATCATATTCTCCGCCGTTGTTGTAATACTCCTTTATCTTATCCCACTCACTGTTTTCAAAAAGGTCTACATCGGGAATATCAAAGTAATATGAACCGTCACCCTCTGCAAATGCTCTGAATGCGGAAACGAATTTACGGTTATCCTTTGAGAAATGGCGATAGAACTCAACCATGTTCACTTCTCTTCTTGAGCTTTCCGTCGTTTCAAATGCCCAACGATTGAAATTTTCCTTACCTACCAAAGCAATCAGATTTTTCGGAATATCGTGGTAGGAATTACGGAACACGTTGGAATGCTCACAGCCCATCACCGGAGTATAGATGTAATACGTATATGAACTGTTCATAGGAACGGTGTTCATAAGGTACACAGCACTTCTTTCGTTCTCGACCTCTTCTTCAATTACTTCTTCAACTGCTTCTTCTACTGTCGGAGCTGCGGAATCTGTTGCCACACCGTATCCTATTTCGTCATCGGCTGCTTCAGCTTCATCGGAATATTTATCACATACCTCATCATCTATGACAGCACTTCCGTATGCAGGAGTTGCAAACAGTGCCATTGCGTAATTCTTAACGAGTACGTTGTTTTTTAAAGCATTTTCATCCGCTGCTACGGCACAGGTTTCAATCACACCCTCACACATTCTTACCGCTTTGTTTCCGACAGTATCCGCCGTCATAAGCGAGTAATTCGGGATTAGCTTTGCAACGACAAGCGTAACTACCGCTAAACACGCAACAAGGCTTCCATACTTTACAAGAAGCCTCATGCGTTTGTTTTTATTCTTCTGTTTACGACTGTCTGCTACCTCAAGAACCTTGCTTTCGGAACGTATCTCAGCCATTACGGAGTTTTTAATACTTCGCTTAGGTGAGGGATACGCACTTTTCAGAAGTTCATGATATGTCTCAAGCTCATCCTCTGTAAAAGCAGACGCATCGTTTTCATGTTTCAGCTTTATATCTTCTTTCATACCCAATTCAGCACCTTCAATCCATTAACATCGACCACAATATATCGCATGGTGCATACCTTACGTTGAATTTTTAATCAAATTCTAATGAATTATCTCTTGTGTTTTAATCGTTATGCCCTTTAGACGCCGAATCTTCAGATAAAGTTCCCGTTTTTCAGAATTGTTTTCAGATTAGCACGACCACGGTTCAATCTGGACTTCACAGTACCAAGCTCGATACCCAGTGCATCAGCTATTGTCTTGTACGGAAGCTCATGAATATCACGCATTACAACGACCGCACGCTGATCCTCAGGAAGCTGTTCTATCGCAGCACGCACACCGAGAACAAGCTCTTTTTTTTCAAGTGAATCCTCAGGAACGGTGTCTCCCGATGTTACCGGAACGTCCCATTCCTTGTCCTCGTCCTCATCTCCGTCAGATGTAAGAGATACTGTCTGGTGTCTGTTTTTGTGACGTATATAGTCTCTGGCGGAGTTTGCGGTGATTCTGAAAAGCCATGTCGAAAAAAGGCATTCTCCCCTGAAAGAAGGAAGGGATCGCCATGCCTTGATAAAAGAGTTCTGTGCTATATCATCCGCCGCTTCCGTAGTCTGTCCGGCAGCCGAGAGATATCGCACAGCAGTATTAAAGACAAATTTTTCAAATATTTCGACAAGTGAGGAAAACGCCTCGTCATCACCGTTCTGAGCTTTTTTTACAAGCTCATCAACGTCTGCACGGTCATCTATCGTACCACAAACCTCTTCCTCAGCCAATATTGACAAAAACATCGCAAATAAATCCTATCATGTCATACGCAAAAAATGGTATGAACACCAACAAAACCGAAGTGGGATTATAGCACACCCACTATATCATTAACCATGTTAATTATACCACATCCACGCATTCACGTCAACTTAAAAAGATGAATTTTGTAATGTTACTTGTCATGCTGTACATCGTGCCGTATATCATGTAATGCAAAGTATGTCAAAAAGTAAATTTTTCGTTAATCATCAAATTTATGTGGAAATACGACGCAAAAAGTGGTATAATGTACGTTGTATCAGGCGTGTAGTCGATATGTGTGTTTTTTTCATGCCATCATACGCTCTCGCCGATTTATTTTGTCAGCAACAAATTATATATTTTTTATTGCGGAGGTACACTCAAGTATGTCAAAGAAGTATGTTTACCTTTTCTCTGAGGGTAACGCTAATATGCGTGAACTCCTCGGTGGTAAGGGCGCTAACCTCGCTGAAATGACCAACATCGGTCTTCCCGTTCCCCAGGGCTTCACCATCACAACAGAAGCTTGCACACAGTACTATGAAGATGGTCGTCAGATCAACGATGAAATCATGGCTCAGATCATGG
>CAYTLG010000036.1:0-13376 GCA_964438725.1 uncultured Ruminococcus sp.
CCTTTATTTTGAATAATATATAGTTTAAAAGCCTGACGTAAAAATCAGGCTTTTTTGTTTATTCAGTTGACAAAGCACATTATTTGTGATATATTGAAGAAAAAACGAGGTGCAGTTATGTCAGAAATAAAATTTGCATTATTTGCAGACCTTCATTATAAAAAGAGAATGTATGCCTCAAAGATAAGCGATATCGAGAGCATAATTCAGCATGCAGTTGACGAAAACGTGTCGCTGATAATACACGAGGGTGACCTTTGCAACGACTATAAAGGTTCTCCTGAGCTGACCAACGTAATCAGCATCTGTCCTGTCAAATTCTTCGGTGTATACGGCAATCACGAGCTTGAAACTATGGGAAACACCATGCCAAGCGTAACTCCCCACCTTACAAACTCAGCAGATGACGTGACATGGGGTACTGGTGACGGAAAAATCGGTGACGGATACTGTGCTTACTACTATTACGACTGCGGTGAGTTCAGATTTATCTTCCTTGACACTAACTATTCCCTAACTAAGGAGGGAGAATTTGAGCATAACCGTGAGGGAAGCTGGGGGTGTCCGTCCGAAAACACACGTCAGAACTCACTCGGCGATGTTCAGCTCAAATGGCTTGAAGATGTGCTGACAGACTCCACAAATCAGAAAAAGCACTGCATAATCAATGCACACGATTCATTCTCAGGTGTATGGAGCAGTTCACCCGACAGTATCGCAGTGCGTGAGCTTTATGCTAAGGCAAACTCCGCTCAAAAAGGAACGGTGCTTATGAGCATCAACGGTCACTATCACAGAAACCGCTCTGCTGTTGTAGAAGACGTATTCTATCTGGACGTGAACACAACAATAAACGGCTGCTGGAAAGGTGTAAAATTCTATCCATACGGCACGAAAGACGAGCCTAAAGACGACTGCACATTCGATTTCACCAACTACGATTCAGCTGGAAATGCTGTTTCAACTGTGAAAATGCCACTTTCGCAGTTGACAATGGGCGAGCAGACTCTTGCATTTGCCTCCCCACTCTCCGCTATCGTGACGCTGTCATCTGACGGAAGCGTAAAAGTCAACGGCACCCACACAAACTGGATGTACGGTATCATCGGAACCGAGCTTGGTGACGGAATAATGCCGGAGATATCCGACTTCACAAAATAAAAAAACGACCTTGCAATGTAACCACTCCAAAGCAAGGTCGTGTGTTTTTAGCAAACTTCACACTTCAGCGTACACGGAATATGCCTGACAAGTATATTTTGGGCATAGCTTTCATTGTACAGCCAATCTTTCATCTCTGATTTTGCAACAAAAACCGGCATTCTGTCATGCTGTTTAGCAGGAGTTCCACACGCCGAAGTTGTTAATACCACATACCGTCTTTCATCATCTACGACACATTCGAGAGCCGCCATAAGGATTGCTCCACTTTCATCATAATAACGATATCTCACACCGTCATTCCATTCATAATATCCTGACACAAGAACAATCGCACGTCCGTTTTCTACGAGTTGTCTGAACATTGGTTTTTGTGTTGCCGTTTCAGCTCTGGCATTTATTATCAATCCGCTTTCAGACATTTCTTTAGGTTTCGGGAAACCCCATATAGCCTTATGAGCCCGTATCGCTGCACAGGAGCCGTAGATTATCGGAATTTCGTCTCCGGGAAACACCTCATCATTCAAAAAATACTGCGACGCACTCCCTTTTTTCTCTCGTTCGATTATTCCGAGCAACTCATCATCCTCTATCCATGCCTGATATCTTCCGCACATAATACTACCTCTTTTCCATTATTTCACGCAAAATCCGAATTTATGTTTTTTGTCAATATGCACATTTGTTTGTTTTGATTATGCCATACTGCAACGCATTTGTCAAGTGTTTTTTCACTTTTCTTGACAAACAATAGCGACAGGAGTATAATACACGTGAGTCTCACTGAAAGGTCTGCTCAAAATAAAATTATAGGACAAATTTAAATGAAAATCATTGTAAGCGGATGCGGTAAAATCGGCTCCGCTATAATAGAAAAGCTATCGGAAGAAGGTCACGATGTCATTGTTATCGACAAGGATCAGGACGTTGTGACAGATATAACCAACATTCACGATGTTATGGGTGTTGTCGGAAACTGTGCTGATTGTGAAACTCTGGCGGATGCAGGAATTGCTGAAGCGGAGCTTTTCATTGCGGTAACAGGTTCGGACGAAATGAATATGCTCTCTTGCTTCCTCGCAAAACGTATGGGAGCAGGAGAAACTATCGCACGTATCAGAACTCCCGAATACAACGATGAATCCCTTGACTTCATGAAGCATGAGCTGGGTCTGTCGATGGCAATTAATCCCGAACTTCTTGCAGCACGTGAGCTTTTCGACATTCTAAAACTGCCGTCAGCCGCAAAGGTAGAATCTTTCGCAAGACGTGCGTTTGAAGTTGTTGAACTAAAGCTCCGTGACGAATCCCCTCTCGACGGATACGCACTTCACGAGATAGCCACAAAGTTCAAATCCCGTGTGCTTGTCTGTATGGTTCAGCGTGGAAGTGAGTTCTACATTCCCGACGGTCGTTTTGTGCTGAAATCAGGTGACAAGATAGGTATAGTTGCTTCACACAGCGAAATTACAAACTTTCTTAATCGTTCCGGACTTATGCAGAAAAGTGCAAAGCGTGTCATGATTCTCGGTGGAAGCCGTACTGCGTTCTATCTTGCAAAAATGCTTGAAGGCAGCGGCAGTACAGTCAAAATCATTGAGCGTGACCCCGATATTGCAGGCGAATTTGCCGAATCACTCCCAGATGCAACAATAATTAAGGGTGACGGAGCAGAACAGGAGCTTCTTCTTGAGGAAGGACTTCGTTCAATGGATGCTTTCGCCGCACTCACAGGTCTTGACGAACAGAACATACTCATATCCATATACGCACAAACCCAAAATGTTCCAACGGTAATATCTAAGGTAAACCGCCCTGAGCTTTCCTCACTTGCCGAAAAACTCGGCGTTGACTCGGTAATATCACCTAAAAATGTCATTGCGGATGTTCTCGTTCAGTACGCACGTGCTCTCGAAAACTCACGTGGAAGTAACGTAGAAACAATGTACAACCTCATGGACGGTGCAGCGGAAGCTCTGGAGTTCAGCGTAAACTCAGCGTCTCCGGTTACATCTGTACCTCTGAGAGAGCTTGAGCTGAAGCCAAACATCATTATTGCCGGAATCATTCGTTCACGTAAGACAATAGTTCCGGGTGGTGATGACATGATTCTCCAGGGAGACCGTGTTATCGTAATTGCCGCAGGTCAAAAACTACATGACCTCACCGACATTGCACTTTAAGGAGCGGCAAAATGAATCGCAAAATGATTTTTTATACGCTCGGACAGCTCATACAGCTTGAAGCGGTGCTTATGCTTCTGCCATGTGTGACATCCGTGATATACGGCGAAACTACCACGGCATTGTCGTTTCTTGCGGTAGCAGGCGGTGCGTGGGCAGTGGGATTTCTTCTTACAAGGCTACTCAAAAACGCAGACAGAACTATATATGCACGTGAAGGATTGGTAATAGTTGCTCTCGTTTGGCTTATTCTGTCGGCAATAGGAGCTGTCCCGTTCGTTTTATCGGGTGACATCCCCTCATACATAGATGCATTTTTTGAAATAGTAAGCGGATTTACCACAACGGGTGCCTCTATTCTTTCAAATGTTGAAGCGTTGAGCCACGGTGCTTTGTTCTGGCGTAGCTTCTCACACTGGATAGGCGGTATGGGTGTTATCGTGCTGATGATGGCAATAGCTCCAAATGGTGAGGGGCGTTCTATTCACATAATCAGAGCGGAAATGCCGGGTCCCAAGGTTGACAAGATAGTTCCAAAGGTCAAGGAAACCGCAAAAATTCTCTACCTTATATATATTGTGTTGACTGCGGTTGAGGTAGTGCTGTTACTGCTCGGCGGAATGAACTTTTTCGACTCCCTGCTCCACTCATTCGGTACTGCCGGAACAGGTGGTTTTGGAATTAAGGCAGACAGTGTTGCATCTTATTCCACATATTTGAAGTGGGTAATTTCGATATTTATGCTTATCTTCGGTGTGAATTTCAATGTATACTACTTCATTCTAATAAAAAAATTCTCACAGGCACTGAAAAGCGAGGAGCTGCGTGTTTTCCTGCTCATTGTGCTTGCTTCATCCGCAATAATTACGGGCAACATTATATCATCGTATGACAGCTTCGGCTCTGCTCTTACAGATGCGGTGTTCCAAGTGTCATCCATAATCACGACCACCGGTTATTCCACAGTTGACTTCAATCTTTGGCCACAGCTTTCACGCACAGTTTTGTTCCTTCTGATGTTTATCGGAGGTTGTGCAGGTTCAACGGCAGGTGGTCTAAAGGTATCAAGAGTCATTATAATGTTCAAGTCCGCTCGTCGTGAACTACGTAGCATTCTTCATCCACGCTCTGTATCATCGGTAAAGTTTGAGGGAAAGCCTGTCTCCAATGAATCCGAACACGGCGTTCTGTCATATTTTGCCATGTATTTCATCGTATATGCCGCTCTTCTGCTAATAATCACTCTTGAGCCGTTCGATTTCGAGACCAATCTTACCGCAGTTACTGCTTGCTACAACAACATAGGTCCCGGACTCGCAGGTGTAGGACCCATGTCATCCTTTGCAGCGTATTCAGGCTTCTCAAAGCTCGTACTTTCTGCGGCAATGCTTCTCGGCAGACTTGAGCTGTATCCGCTTCTTCTCACATTTATTCCGTCAACATGGGTAAGAAAATAACATAACTTCAAAAGGTCAATCAATATGAAAAACTCAAAAAGTCTCTCAAGCTATGAGAAAAAGTCGTGGCTTGTTGTAATCTATTGTATCTTAGCATACACTACTGTATACATAGGCAGAAAAAATCTCTCCGTTTGCCTGCCCGCCATGATAGAGGATGGAGTTATCACCAAATCTCTCGGCGGTACTCTCGGAACGTGCTTCCTCATCTTCTATGCGACAGGTCAGCTTTTCAACGGTCGTCTCGGTGATATTTTGCATCCACGCACAATGATAACGGTCGGTCTGTTCGGTGCGGGACTAATGAACATATTTATGGGATTAAACTCAAACGGCGTGTTGTTCTGCGTATTTTGGGCAATTTGCGGATATTCCTGCTCTATGCTTTGGTCTCCGATAGTACGTGCGGTATCAATATGGACTACTCAGGAAATAAGTCTGTCGGCCGCCGCAAGCCTTTCCACCTCAATCCCACTTGGAACGATACTCTGCTACGTAGTTTGTGCCGCCTGCCTTAAATTTTCGACCTGGAGAGGTGCATTCATCGTTTGCGGAGCTATACTTTGTCTGATATCGGTAGTGATTTTCCTTTGCTTTGCTTCAATTAAAGAGCATACCGTTATTCCCGAAATCAAGCTCGACAAAAACCAGAAAAAGCCCTCTCTTGTCGGTGTTATCGGTATCGGAATAATATTCACCGCCGCAACAATTGTATTCAACGGAATTTTAAAGGACGGTCTTGACCTTTGGATACCGACCATACTTAACGACAAATTTATTCCGAATGCCTCAACCGTATCTCTGATATGCTCTGTACTTCCGATAATCAACCTCACCGGTGCATACACTGCAAGATTCATCATGCGAAAATTCAAGCTTGATGAGCTTACGACCTGCTCTGTTATGTTCTCTATCTCCGTAGTATGTCTTATCATAGTTACCGCATTTATCTCTCTCACGCCCTCAAAGCCTGCCGATTATGCTGTCGGTGTAGTCGATGTCCTGTCGGCAATACTAATGACAGTGCTTTTCGCTTTGTCGAGTGCGGCAATGTTCGGAGCTAACACCATGCTTCTTACATTTATTCCGCTTCACTACGGCAAAATAGGACTTGCTTCATCCGTATCTGGAATGCTCGACTGCTTCTCATATGCGGCCGCGGCAGTGTCAAACGTGGCGGTAGGAGCTTTATCCGATGGTGCAGGATGGGTAACAATATTCATCATGTTCGTATGCTGTGCCGTTGTCGGTGCTTTGATATCCATTCTCGGTCATGGAAAAATGAAGAAAACCACGGACGAGCTTGATGCTATAAAATAAAAATAACCGTTGACTTTACGTAACAGTTACGCATTGTCAACGGTTTTTTTATTAAATTCAGTGAGCTACACCAATTATATCACTAAGTGAGGATATACCATATTTTGCCATTGTTTCTGGAAGTGCATCAATGATTTTTGGGCAGGCATATGGGTCAGTAAGATTAGCCGCACCGACCTCGACAGCACAAGCACCGGCAAGCATCATCTGTATAACGTGTTCGGGAGTAGATACGCCACCGATTCCGACAACAGGTATCTTGACAGCTTCGTACACCTGGTATACCATTCTGAGTGCTATGGGGAAAGCCGCTGTTCCGCAGTATCCGCCCATTTTGTTTGCAAGCACAGGCTTCTTTGTTCTCATGTCAATGGTCATACCGTAGAGAGTATTTATAAGCGAAACTCCGTCAGCTCCCCCTGCTTCACACGCTTTTGCAACGTCAGCTACTTCGGTTACGTTCGGTGTGAGCTTCATTATGAGCGGTTTCTTTGTAATATCACGGAGCATTTTCACGAGATTTTCCGAAAGTGTCGCAGATGTACCTATGCATGAGCCGCCCTTTGTTACGTTAGGACAGCTGATGTTTACCTCGTACCAGCCTATCATGTCACTCTCTTCACAATTTTCGAGAACTGTGATAATATCACGGTATTCTTCGGGAGTAAATCCGCAGACGTTAGCCATTACCTTTTTGTGATAGCTCTTTTTCAGTCTGGGAAGTTCGGTTTCGGCAACTGCGTGTACACCGGGGTTCTGAAGTCCGATTGAAATGAGCATTCCGGAGTCGCATTCCGCAATTCTCGGTGACGGATTACCGAATCTGGGTTCATATGTCGTACCCTTAAAAGAGAACGCACCGAGCTTGTTTATGTCGTAAAATTCTTCAAATTCCTTACCGTAGCCAAAAGTACCGCTTGCTGCTATAACGGGGTTGTCAAGTTCTATTCCGCAAAGTTTTGTTCTGATATCTGCCATATAATCTCCTTTATTTCCACAGAATTTCGTCTTTTGTCAGCACTGGCCCGTCCTTACAAATTCTCTTGTAGCCTGTAACAGTCTTGCATGAACATCCCATGCACGCACCGAAGCCACAGCCCATCCTTTCTTCAAAGCTGAACTCACCCTGAACACCGTCAAGGTCTGCTGATGAATAAAGAGCCTTGAGCATGGGTTCGGGTCCGCAGGTGTAGAAATATGAGAAGCTCTTTCCCTCAGCTGTAAGTTTTGATATAGCATCGGTAACAAAGCCCTTTACTCCGAGAGAACCGTCGGCGGTTGCAACTGTTACGTCTGCACCGAGAGCGGCAAACTCATCTTTATAGAACACTTCTTCAGCCTTGTTGAATCCGAGAATTACCGTAACCTTCTTTCCCTCTTCAATAAGACGACGGCAAAGCATATACATCGGAGGAACACCTACGCCGCCACCGATAAGGAGAGGTCTGTCTCCACTTTTTGTGAGGTCGTAGCCGTTACCGAGTTCGCTGAGCACATCAAGTTCACCACGTGTCATTTTGGAAAGCTGTTCTGTTCCCTTACCTACTACCTTGTAGATGATGGTAAGCACACATCCAACGCAGTCACAAACCGAGATAGGTCTGCGGAGGTAGAGTCCTTCGAACTTTATATTGATGAACTGTCCCGGACGAATACCGCTTGTATCTCCTGTAAGAGTCATTCTGTAAACGTCATGTGCGAGCGGCTGATTTGTAAGTATCTTAAAAATTCCCTGTTTCATATTTATCCTCCATGTCAGATAATTATTGTCTTTTTATGCTCGTCATATGCTTTTCAGAGAAAAAACCGACTATCGCAGTGCAAAAACACCACGTCAGTCGGTCTTTTTTTCTGTTTTGCTGATTCGAGACACAAATTTCATATATCTGATCCTTTACTTCATTTCTTTGTAAACATTATATCATGTCACGCCCGTCAAGTCAATGAGTAAAAGAAAGCAAGATATCGTTAAGTTATTGTGGTTTTTAGGTTATTTCGCTGAGACTGAATCTCAATTATGTTATTCAGAGTAAAATTCATCCTCGACAGCGGCACAAATATAGTGATATACCGGAAGATGAAGCTCCTGAACACGGTATGTCTCATGCTCACCCACACGAATGCACACGTCAGACATACGAGAAAGCTCCGATTCACGCTCACCCGTCAGTGAAACAACTTTGATTCCTACAGCACGTGCGAGTTTAACTGCATTCACAACATTTTTTGAGTTACCTGAGGTCGATATTGCAATTAAGACATCACCCTTTTTGCCGAGAGCATACAGAGACTGAGCGTACATCATTTCAGGCTCAACATCATTTACGAATGCCGTAAGAAGTGCCGACTGAGAATGAAGTGACACAGCAGGAAGTCCGCACTGCAAGCCATTCGCCAGCTTTTCCCATTCATCCGGATAGAGACTACGCAGCTTTTCACGTTCACTTTCGGGGAGAGGTCGCTTTTTCAGAAACCCTTTTGAAAGTTCGCCTACTATATGGTCTGAATCCGCAGCACTTCCGCCGTTTCCGCATATGAGCAGCTTTCCGCCGTTTTTGTACATCTCTATGATAATCTCAACCGCTGTTTTGATTTCGGACACACAGCACTCAAGCCCTTTGTATCGGCAAACAAGCTCATTCAGAGTCTCCATTATTTTCCTCCCATTTCTACGGCAAGGGTCAATGCGGCAACGTCTCCTATCTCATCTCCGAGAAGTGCGGGAACTACTTTTACGGCTTTATATGATTGCGGCAGGCATTCACGTCTCAGAACTTCATCCATATAGGGAGTGATAAGCTCTGCCGAACGCTGATATATACTTCCGATAACAATCATTTCGGGGTTAAGAACATCCACGATTATTGCAAGTCCTCGACCGAGCATCTGTGCAGCAGTTTTGTATACGCCTATTGCACATTCGTCACCGTTTCTTGCAGCCTCAGCTACACTCTTAGCCGTGACTTTATCAAGTTCAGCATAGGAAGCACAGTACGATACAGTCTTTCCCATCTGGAGTTTTTCAATTGCGGCAGTTTTTGCAATCATCGCTATACCACCACCGCTTGAATATCCTTCAAACGAGCCTTCTTTTCCGTAGCCGACAGGGCCGTGGTCAGCCATTCTCATGTGACCTACCTCACCTGCGTTTCCGTTAGCACCGTTGTATATCTTTCCGTCGATTATTATTCCCGCCCCCATACCGGTACCGAACGTAAGGAACACCATATTTTTCGTTCCACGTCCTGCTCCATACTTCCATTCAGCCAATGCACAAGCATTTGCATCGTTGCAAAGTACCGCCGGAACACCAAGTCTTTCCTGAACCATGTGGACTATCTCCACGTTATCCCAACCTGGAAGATTCGGTGGAGACTGTATAACACCGAGTTCAGGGTCAAGCGGACTTCCACAGCTGATACCTACCGATACAATGGGTTCATCTGATTTGTTTTTCAGCATTTCGGCAGAATCAAGAAGCTTTGCGACAGTTTCATCGACAGTCGTTGTTGGGAATTTTACTTTTTCAAATACATTTCCGTTTTCATCCCCTAAAACTGCCGCACATTTTGTTCCGCCTATATCAATTCCTATATACTTCATTTTGCACCTCAGATTTCCAGAAGATTGCATTCACGCACATCTTCACCGAATATAATTGTCTTTACTTCATCATGCTTGAACGAAAGCTTGTGTGTTCTGCCGAGAAGTGTTATCTTGCAGTCTGTATCCTTACCCTCGCATTCATATGCACGAAGCACGTATGCGTTTGAGTCCTCGTGCTTTTTGACAGCAGTTACTATGATATTTTTCTTTGATACGCTGATTCCCTCAAACTCCGTGGGAAGTCCGCCTTTATGGAATGTCTCCGCTACAAGGAATGGTTTTGTGTTAAGCTCCTCTGCCTTTTTCTGAGTAGAAGCCACTGAGATGTGAGGTGTAAGTGCGTATGTAAACTCGTTCAGTCCCTGATCCTGATATTCACAGAACTCGTCACGGTTGTCTCCTGCGTAGTGGTCTGCGTATATAGCACTGCGGAGAGCGGTCAGAGATATCATACTGTCCTTAGCATCAAAGCTGTATTTACAATCATTAAGAACCGCTATACCACGTCCGTTCTTATCTTCAGCGGAGAACCAACGATGGCATACGTGTTCGTCACCGTTGTTTTCTCTCTCGATTGTGCCAAACGGTATCTCGCACTTTATCTTAGGATTCTTTATTGCTGTGGGAATACGGAACTTGAGTATCTTGTGTCTTTCACGGAACATAACCTGAGTATGAACCTCTACAACATCGGAATCGGCAAGCATTATATAGTCACGTCTTACAGTGGTGTTTTCGCCCTCTGTGTATGTTCGGAACACTACTCTGACGACTCCTGCTTCAAGAAGTTCGATTCTGCCAGATGTAAGTTCAGCCGAAACTGTCTGGAACTGCTTAACTCCATGTGCCCATGTATCGGAGCTTGTGTCCTCAATGAGTGTAGTTCTCGTTCTCTCTGCGAGAAGCTCGGTTTTATGTGCTTTATCGTAGAAGCTCGAAAGCTCACCCGTTTCCGCATCGAATACAAGTCTGAGTTTGGAGTTTTCAATTGAATTTTCGGTTATTACAAAGTTATTTTCATATTCGTGACGTTCTTCCTGGTACACACGGAATAGCTTATATCCCATAGCGGGAAGGTGAGCTATAAATCCGCAAGCCCATTTGTCACCGCCGTTCGTTCTTGAAGCTCTGACCTGCTGAACCGGCAATTCAGTATCGTCCTCCTCTGTAACACGTGCTGCATTAAACGGAAGTCTTACAAAGGAATCTACCGCCCACAGATGTGGATTGAAGATAACTACGGGTGTTCCAAGTGTATCTGTTATCCATGTAGGACCCCATGAGGCTCTGTCAGGCGTGATATCTTCACCTCGTGTGGTATCGATATTCCACGATATCTGCTGGCAGGCATGGTTTATGTTACGTTCGCATATGGACTGAGCTTCACCCAGGGATATTGCGGCATCGTCATATGCCTCACGAATAGAGCATCCGCCCATTATATCATGGAACTGATTGAAGAGGATGTTTTTCCACGCTCTCTCAAGCTCCGCAGTCGGATACGGTGTATCTGCAAGGTAACGTGAAAGTGAGAGATAACGCTCTGCTGTGGTTGCATCGGATTCACTCTTTCTGTTGAACTTCTTTATCATTGAGCAGGCACTGTAACAGCCTTTTGCATGGAACTGTAAGTCATCCTTTACCACGGGTGCATTGGTCATGTCAACCGAGTCAAAGTATTCGTTCGGTGTAGAGTACACATATCCATCATCAAGCTCGTTTTCCATACGCTTGAGAAGTCTTACTGTGGGTCCTCCGCCGTGATTACCGATTCCGTAGAACGCCATCATCTCATGCTCCGAAGCCATAGAAGCTACTTTTTCAAAGTTGTCAAAGCATCCGTCCCAGAAGTTATACTGCAGCGGTATACGGTAGGTGTTGACCTGCGAACCGTCAGCACTTTCCCATACAAACAGCGAATCGGGAAGTTCTTTCTCATGAGGACCAGGACGCATGAAAACGTAGTTCTCCATACCCATACCCTTAAGAATCTTCGGAATTGAGCCATTATGACCGAAAGAATCGACATTGTATCCTGTTTTTGCCATTATGCCGAAATTGTCACGGAAAAATCTCTGTGATACAAGTCCGTGACGTGCAAATGATTCTCCGGACGGGATGTTGCAGTCGGGCTGAATATACCAACCACCTGTAATGCACCAGCGCCCCTCATGCACACGCTCCACTATTTCGTCGAACATATCGGGGTCACTTTCCTTTATCCACTCGTAATATGCGGCACAAGCGGATGTAAACTTATAATTCGGGAACTCCTTCATTCTGTCAAGGGCACTGCGATATGTAGATTTAACTTCAGCGTAGCCCTCTTGCCATCTCCAAAGCCATACGGGGTCAAGATGTGCGTTTCCTATAAGGTGAACCTTTTTCATTTTGTTTCCTTTCATATATTGAGCTAAAGCGTTTTGTTATAAACACATTATACACAAACAAACTCTGGTTGTAAATAGTCCTGCGAAATTAATAAAAAAACGCTCGTTATTCGTACAATTCAACAAACAACGAGCAATATTTTATACATTTTCAACAACAAGGTCGCATTTTTTACGTATCGCAAATCCGTTGAAATATTTCATCTCAAGAGGTATCCATTCATTGAAGAATCTATCTGCCATACGTGCGTTGCGTGTGATTATCCTCTCACGCTGAACCTCATCGGATACCTCAAGGAACACGGAATAGTCGTAATATCCGCTAAGCTCAGGGTGCATACTGTAAGAACCCTCAACGATATTCAGCTTTTTTGGTGCAATTTCGATTCCGTCTTTGACCGTGAAGGTGGAACAATCAAATCTGCGGTAATTCACGAGCTCACCACTGCACAGCGGAGTCAAAACCTCATCAAGGAAGCGTTCTCTGTCAACATTTCCGCCGATTTCAGCGAATCTTTCGGGTGTTCTCTGCTCCTCACGTAAGAAGAAGTCGTCCATATGGAAGATATTTGCATCATACACTGAGTCAAGCAGCTTCGCCAGAGTAGTTTTTCCGCTCGCAGCACCTCCGTCTATCGCAGCCACGACACGTTCTTTTTCACGCATAAGTCGGTCTATCGCAGTGAACAGAGGAATATAGCGTGCGTATTTCTTTTTCATAAGACGATATGCAGGGTGATACTCACGTCTGTACGTCTCTGAATGGTGGCACGGCGGATAATTCTGCTCACGCATTTTTTCTATGAAATCATCGACAGCTTCATACTCGGCAGGAATATCACCATTTTTCGCCATATCAGCAAACACCGCCAGCTTCTCTTCAAAATCGTTATCATGTACGGCTTCTGCTGACATCACAAAAAGCCTTGCAAAGGTCTCTGCGGAAAGTCCGTTTTTTATCACGTCAAGATATACACGGCAATATTCTCCCATGAGCGGTTCGGTACCACATCTGTGGAGTAGGCACTCGTTAGCCTCACGTTTGATATAATCTGCCGCCGCTTCCTCATCATGCACAAGATGTTCACATCCGAACGTACTCTGAAACAGTGCTTTATACACGTCCTGAACCTCGGCAAGCGGATATTTTTTATATAATTCCTTTATAAATTCTTTGGTTTCTGACAAAATTTAATCCTTTCGTTCGTTAAGTACAAGTCCTGCCTTTTCAGCAGCAGCTACAAGAATCGGTATAAGTA
>CAYTLG010000037.1:0-13327 GCA_964438725.1 uncultured Ruminococcus sp.
GTGGAGTAAAGGTTATCGGTTATGAGGACCAGAGAATGACTTGTGCTGAACTTGAGGGACTCAAGCGTGCTGTTGCTTATGATACTGTCGGTTACAAGGCTATCGGCGGACTTTTCACTGAAATCCGTTCCTACAAGACAGAGGATGAAGTTGAAAATATCGTTGCCGCACAGAGAATCGCTGAGGGTGCATTCGACCATATTCTCAAGGTTATAACTCATGATATGACTGAAATCGAAGTTGCCGCTGAACTTGAATATTACATGAAGAAAAACGGCAGCCAGAAGCCCTCTTTTGACACAATCTGCGTATCAGGTACTGCTTCCTCCAGACCTCACGGTGTTCCGAGAAACGTAAGACTTGAAAACGGCTTCCTTACAATGGACTACGGTGCTATGGTAAACGGATATCACTCCGATATGACCAGAACTATCGTTGTAGGTAAGGCTGACGATGAAATGAAGAAGCTCTACAACACTGTTCTTCAGGCACAGCTCGCAGCTATTGATGCTATCACAGAGGGTGCAAACAATGCTGAAATGGATAAAATTGCACGTGACATCATCGACAACGCAGGCTACAAGGGTTATTTCGGTCACTCACTCGGTCACGGTGTAGGTCTTGAAATTCATGAACTTCCCGGACTCCACGGAAGAATGGGCGATGCTACACTCAAGGTGGGTCAGATTGTTACCGCAGAACCCGGTATTTATATCGAAGGTAAGTATGGCTGCCGTATCGAGGACATGATTCTCGTGACAAAGGGTGGCAAGCGTAACCTCACAAACTGCCCGAAGGAACTCATTGAGGTTTGAGTTTAATTTAAATTAATATAACAAAAGCTGTCGCAAAAAGGAAAGTTATCCTAATCTGCGGCAGCTTTTTTGATTTATACTATATCAGCTCCGAACGGTGAAAGTGCGAGCTTGGCTATTTTGAAGCATTGCTTGCCGAACGGTACTCCGATTATCGTAAGACAAAGGATTAGGCCGTTCACGACTGCGGAAAATGCAAGAGGAAGTCCGCTTACTATAAGCCATAATATATTTGCGAGAGTCGATACAGCTCCACCACCGTATACGACCTCACGACCGAATGGGAAAAATGCAAGTTTAGCGAACTTAAAGCACTGCTTTCCTATCGGTATTCCGACTATGGTTATACACCAAAGCAGTCCTTCGAGAGTCCAAAGAAGTCCCTGCCAGATACCGCCGCACAAAAACCAAATGAGATTTCCGAGACAGCCCATTTTATTCCTCCATTATTGTCTTGCTTTTGAAAGTGAATTTTTCTTTTTTGAGTATACTATTGCTCCGACCATCGCTATTATTACGGATATTGTTATTACTACCGTTGCAAAGGCGTATTTACCACTTGAAAGTGCATCTCCGCTTATGGCAGAGGATATTATTGACGGAATACGAGCGGTCATGGTTATCGTAATAAACGAAATGTAGTCTATCCTGGACAGTGCGACGCAATAGGTCAGCAGGTCTTTCGGTGTTCCCGGAATAAAGAAGAGGAGAAACATCATTCTGAACATACTACCCGTGCTTTTGAACACCTTTATCGAGTTCAGCTTGGATTGTGGGATAAAAAGATCTAACGCACGTCTGCCGAACTTTTTGATTACGAGGAAAACAAGGCTTTGACCTATTGCAATTCCGAAAAAAGCAAGAAGTGTACCCGTGCTCCATCCGAATGCGTATCCTGCCACAATCTCAAACGGTTCACCCGGAATTATTGCCGCAAACACCTGCAACGCAGTCATAAGAATGTATATCAGATATCCCGATATTCCATGTGAATGCACCCAGTTTTTGAACATACCGGGGTTGTCGAGCATTCTCATGAACGGCTTTCCTATATACGTGAATATGAGGGCAAGTGCGGTGATATATGCGGCTGTTATAAGACAGGCTATCGCTCTTTTTTGATTTAAACTTAACTTACTCTTTTTTTCATCCAATTACCTCGCCTCCGCTTCCTGCATAAAATAACATGGCGGTGTCAGTGAGCGTATGTCCTCAAGATCTCCTGAATATATCGGGATAAGCTCCGGTATGTCAAGGAGATCGACCGGGTGCATAAGGGAAGAGTGTTTTGGTAAACGTATGCGACATCCCTCGCTCAATACCTTAGAAACAAATTGTGAGCAGAAATAATGATTTTTGAATTCGTATTTGATTCCGAACTTACATAGCATAAGCCCTGCTATTGAATAACGCAGTCTGTGTCGTCTGAGAAGCATTGAGTTGAGGTATTCCTTAGCTTCCCAGTATATACGCTCGTCTACCTGAAAGTAAAGGAGCATACACGGTATTTTACCTTTGTTTTTATAAAATCCACGATGGATATCTTCTTCCTTAAGTCCTGCCGGAAGTGGAATGCGTGGGTTAAGTCTCGCAAAGGAGTACATTCTGTCAAGGCTGTCATCGAATGCTATTGAAGCGTGTGTGAACGGTTCGTCCGTGAAAAGTGCAATGAGCTTTGAAATAAATGTATCCGAACGGGTCAATATAATATAAATATTTTTCTTCATTGAGTAATTTCCTGAGTTTTGATTTCAGTTATAATTATACTATTAAGAGAGTTTAAATTCAATAAACGGTGAATTAAGTATTGTTATCCAACATTAAAATAACATTAAAAATATCAGTTTTTGTTCTTCATATCGACAGCGGATTCGCCGAATATGTATGAAACAACCGAAATTGCCGAGGTTACTATACCTGCTATCTGAGCCCATTCATTTTCGTCAAGCCCAAAAGCAGCGGCAAATCCTACGACTATGCCACATATTGCAGTCCAGAGCTTACGGGATGAGAGCTTTCTTGCGATATTTTTCATTATTATTCTCCTTTCATTAAGATTTTAAATATGCGATGGAGCAGTACCGTACATTCTTCACGTGTAATTGGAGAGGTTAGTCTGATGTCTCCACTGCCGTCACCTAAGATTATTTTGTTTTGCACTGCCCATTCAACGGCTTCCTTTGACCAATCGTGGGTAGGAATGGTTTTGTTTTCGTGGATATATCCTACCTTATTCGGGAGACTGAGCAGTGCAGATGGGTCGGTGGATATGTTGTTCAGCCTTACTTCCAAATGAAGATGACTTCCCGTTGAGCGACCGCTTGAACCTTCGATGCCTATGATATCACCTGCTTTAACTATATCTCCATAATTTGCGATGCGTTTGCTGAGGTGACAGTAATATATCACACGTTCTTCGTTTTTAGTGGAGCGGATTGCAATGTAGTTTCCCCATTCCGAGGTGCAGTTGCCAGGATCTGTGACGATACGTGAGCGAACCACTACTCCGTCCTCGATCGAAAGCACATCCTTTGAGTCAAGCGACACAAGGTCAAGTCCGCTGTGGAATGTATTTTTTCCGTTTATCGGGTCGATACGCATTCCGAATCCGCTTGCTATTTTGAATTTGCATTTGTACGGCATTTTCATGTTATTCCTCCTTTGTTATGTTGTCAGTTTCTCGACTGTTCGGGTAGTTCTAGTGTTTTTTCATACAGTGCGGTAGCTACATCGTTTCCGCCGAGTCTGTGATATGCATCATAAATTCTTCTGAGTGCTTCCTTTGCGTATATGGGACATGAGCCTGTTGTACAGTAACGCTCATGATATGAGATTATCTCCGCTCTCAGCAAGCATTGAACCCCATCCTCAATGGCTTTGTTCTTCTTACATCTCAAGTTGATATATGTGGTTAGGGCTGATATAATACCTCCCATGAAGAACGGAACGCCCCAGCTTAATATTCTGTCAAGCATGTTATTCCTCCTTTTGTTACGGTTTCCATGCAAAAATTATAGCATTCTCAGATGATTTTTTTCATCCCACAAAAGTTCCGTCGGAGTCGCAGCGGTGTTGTACCTCAGAATGGTACTGTGTGTGCGGATTTTTTGATTTATGTATTGCTAAAATGGGATTATTTATGTTATAATAGGGTAATGACGAGGTTTGTCGTGTTAAGTCATGTGACTTGTGTTCATAAAATATTAATAGTGAGGTAACAGGAAGTGTCGAAATGCTATAACTGTGGGTGCGAGATAGACTCCGAAGATAAAACGAGATTATGTGATAAATGTAAGAAGATAATACTTCCTTTTGTGAAATTCATGGATGCATCGACCTCATCGGCGGTTCGCAGACTTATCAGAAACGAAAGCAATCTACGTAATGCAGGTGTAACTGACGGCGGTATGGAGTATCTTCTGAAAATTTGTGAGATACACGACAAAAAGAAGATACGTGAGCGTGAAGAAAGAAATTCTGTGCAGACATCTCAGAACGGTGCATATGAGACGGAGGAAATCAATGAAAGCACGTACAGTGAAATTGAGCTTCCGATGGATGAGCCGCTTGACCTTATACACAAGCAGTACGGAACTTTTCTTCCGGCATCGGAGGCGGTGTTGTGCATAGTTGGTGTGTCTCTTGCAGGATACTCAATATACAGTGCGGTTATCGGCGGTGGGTTTGACCTTTGCTATATCGGAGCCGCTTTGGCTTCATTTGCGGGAGCTTATGTTGCCGACTGCACACGAAAGCTCAGACACGATATATCGGAGATAAAAAAGAGATTCAGATAAATATATGCGACTGTATGGTAATACCTGCGGTCGCTTTTGTTATATCGGCGTAAAACGGTGAAAATTAGGTGAATATTGCCTTTTGTATGGCTGAAATTTTCGGATAATGATTGAAATGGCTGCGTAAATGTGTTATAATAACTGAATGAATCAGCACTATTATGATGAATCGAAAGGAGTTACCTGAAAATGGGTAATGAAAAGAAAACTCTGACAGCAGAACAGCAGTCAGAAAAGAAAAAGTCGATAATTACGACTGTATGCGTTATTCTTGCGGCAGTTGTAGTTATCGGACTCGTTGCATATGCTCGTCTTGCTGACAGTGGCGTTATTCTCCGTAACCAGACTGCGGCTGAGAGTGAAAACTATGAAGTAACAGGCACCATGATGGCGTACTACTTCAACCAGAACTATCAGACATATTACAGCTACCTCAGCTACCTTGGTGTTGACACCACACAGAAGCTCAAGGATCAGCCTTGTTCCTTTACTACCGACGGTGGTACATGGTTTGACTATTTCGCTGCTATGACTGAAGACTATGCAAAACAGCTTCTTGCTCTCTGTGAAGGTGCAAAGGCTGCCGGTGTTTCCCTTGATGATGAGGATATGGCTGAAATCGATACTGCTATCGAACAGATCGAGACAGCTGCTAACGCATACGGCTACTCCCTTACACAGTATCTTACAGCTGTTGTTGGTACAGGTATCAATGAAAAAGACGTAAGAAAGTCTATGGAGCTTTCCGCACTCGCTTCCAAGTATGCTACACAGTATCAGACAGAGCTTACCTACACAAACAATGAGCTTGAAGCATACTACAACGAAAACACAGCTGCATTTGAAGGTGTTGACTACTACGTATATACTGTAAACTCAACAGACTTCATGGAAAAGGATACAGACGGCAACCCTGTTGGTGATACAGAGACCGCAACAGCAGCTGCATATGAAGCTGCACAGAAGATCCTCGGTGCAAAGAATGTTGACGAATACATCACACTTATCCGTGAATACATGGCTGATACTCTCGGCATGGAAGAGGTCGACATTGACACAGCTGTTGAGGCTGCATACACAAGACACGCTCTTGCTTCTACCGTTGCTTCCGTATCTGACTGGGCATTCGCAGATGATGCTAAACCCGGTGATGTTCACACTGCCGCTGAAGAGGGCGATTCTTCCTACGCTATCTACTGCCTTGCAAAGACATCTTACAGAGATGACACTGCAACCAGAAATGTAAGACACATCCTTTTCGCACATGATGAATATGAAGATGATGCTAAGGCTCAGGATATTCTCGCTGAACTCAAGGCTGCAAACTTCTCTGAGGATGCATTTAAGACACTTGCTGCTGAATACAGTGCTGACGCAGGTTCAAGTGCAAATGGTGGGCTTTACGAAAACGTAACTCTCGGTTCTACAACAAACGAGTTCAATGCATGGCTCTTTGATGATGCAAGAGTTGCCGGTGACAGTGCTGTTGTTGAATCTTCTGCTTACGGTTGGCACGTTATGTACTACGTTGGCGAAGGTGACTCTGCATCCTGGAAGGAAACAGCTAAGTCCGCTATGATTGAAAGAGACTACAACTCTATGGTCGAAACTAACTCCGCAGGTGTTACAATCTACGTTGACGTTCTTAACGACCTTGATGTTTAATATTTAAAACAATAAAAACTGCTGTACTTTGGTTTGAACCATTGCACGGCAGTTTTTTTGTTTTAGATTTTGAATTTGTCGTTTTCGGTAAGCTCAAGCAGGTCTATTGCACGCTCGAAATACGGGATGGTAGGGTCAAGCTCTGATGGATGATGTGCATCACTTCCGAGATAGAACTTGCATCCTGCCTCTTTTGCTGTGCGGTATGGACGGAGTACGGTCTCCTGCTCGTTTTCTTTGAATTGCATATCGGAACCGTTAAGCTCGATACCTACACCAACATCGGCGGCTCTTTTGAACACGGATTCAAGCTCTGCTGTGGGGAGTGAGTCTATGGTTTTAAGGAATTTTTCTCTAGAGCTGTTATAAATGAGTCCGCAGGTGAGATGTGCTATGCCGATTTTGCGGAACGGAAGCTCCATGTCAAGCAGGGTATTCAGCTTTTTCAGCCAAAAATTCGCTCTCTGTTCGGGAGAGGCAAGATTCTCGTCAATAGTGAAGCCTGTCATGTGGAAGTGTGTCGTGGGAATTATTACGAAGTCAAAGTCATCGAAGCGTTCCTTTGGTATTCCGATACGCATATTTTTGTCCATTTCGGTTTCACAGCCGAATAGGAAGCGGACTTTATCGCTCTGTGGGAGAGGTTTTGCACGGCTTATATGGTCAAAGTCCTGTATGCGGTAGAACTCGGTTGTATCTCCGATTGTGTTGTCCCAGTAATGGTCTGTAAGGCAGAGAGTACTTATTCCGTTGTCCTCGGCATATTTCAGTATACGCTCGCAGTTTTGTTCTTTATCTCCTGAACAGAGTGAGAGCTTTGAATGAATGTGGAGATCATTGTCGCAGATATATCTCATTATGTCCTCCTCGACAAAAAACGGCATAGCCTATGAGCTACACCGCTTATGTTTATTATATTATTCTTATTCGACTGTTGCGGGAACCCAACCGTATTTATATGTATTTGATCTAGGTGTGTATACGTAGTTAGCCGCATTGATGAGCACTCTCTGAACGTCCTTGTTGTGGTAGGTCGGAACAGATTCGTGACCGGGACGGAAGTAGAATATCTTACCACGGCCTCTCTTGTATGTGCAACCACTGCGGAATACTTCGCCGCCTGTGAACCAGCTGATGAATACGAGTTCATCGGGAGCGGGTACTCTGAAGTGTTCACCGTATGTTTCTTCATGCTCAAGAACGATTTTTTCGTCGATACCTTCGGTGATGGGATGTCCCTGGTCTATTACCCAAAGGATTTCCTTGTCGCCGGATTCTCTCCACTTGAGGTCGCCTGAGGGAGTACCTGTGAGCTTCTGGAATACCTTGGATGCGTGACCGGAGTGAAGTACTACAAGACCCATGCCCTCGTATACGTGACGGCAAACTCTGTCAACAACTTCATCGGGTACGGCACCGTGTCTCATGTGTCCCCACCAGAAGAGTACATCTGTATCGTTCAGTACTTCTTCGGTAAGTCCGCATTCGGGGTCATCGAGTGTAGCAGTTCTTACGTTTTCAAAGCCTGCTTCTTCAAGGAAATTCTTGATGCATACATGAATACCGTCGGGATATATCGCCTTAACAGCGTCGTCGGTCTTTTCGTGTGCAAATTCGTTCCAAACTGTAATTTTCATTTTTACCTCCGATAAAATGATAAAAAATATATCATGATGGTCTTATTTTATCACAGTCAAGTGTGAAAATCAATAGGATAATTGTTTATTTTTACGAAAACTGTGCATTGTGTAGTGAATAATAGAAGCCTTTTGATTCCATGAGAGCTTCATGAGAACCATGTTCTATAACTCTGCCGTCACGCAGAACAAAAATCACATCTGCATTTCGTACTGTTGAAAGTCTGTGAGCTATTACTATGGATGTGCGGTTCTGCATAAGCTCATTCATTGCACGCTGGATTCTCATTTCGGTCATGCTATCTACGTTTGATGTAGCTTCGTCAAGGATAAGCACGGGGGACTTTGATATCATGGCACGGGCAATGGTAATAAGCTGTTTCTGTCCTTTGGAGATATTAACACCTTCGTCTGTAAGTATTGTGTTATATCCCTCGGGAAGTCCCGTTATGAATGAATGTATTCCTGCGGCGATGGCAGCTTTTTCTATTTCTTCGTGGGTAACTTCGTGGTCGGCTCCGTAGGCTATGTTTTCAGCTATTGTACCACTGAACAGCCATGTGTCCTGAAGTACCATTGTATACGAACGACGGACGCTTTTTCTTGCACAGTGGAATATGTTTTTGTCCTCAAGAGTTATCATTCCCGAATCGGGGTCATAGAATCGCATGAGCAGATTTATTATCGTGGTTTTTCCTGCACCTGTCGGACCTACTATGGCGGCGGTCATTCCGGGTTTGATATTCATCATAAGGTCGTAGATTATCTGATGTTCGGGAGTGTAGCCGAAGTTTATGTTTTCGATATCAACTTTACCGCTGACTTTAACTCCGTTGTTCACGCCTGTTCCTGCGAATACGGTACAGTTTTTGTCGTCGGGGGATTCTTCTTCTTCATCAAGGAGACGGAATACTCTTTCGGCAGCAGCTGCTGCGGATTGAAGCTCATTCAGAATATTTGCGGTTTCGTTTATGGGACCACTGAATTTTCTTGAATACAGTACATAAGATGACACGTTACCGATAGAGATTGTTCCGCCGAGGTAGAGAATAGCTCCGAAAACGGAAACGAGCGTGAGAGATATATTATTGATGAAGTTTACGGTAGGACCTACGAGAGTTCCGTGGTAGTCTGCGTTATAGTATGCATCTGCTGCGGTTTTGTTCTTTCCTGCAAAGCGTGATATCATTGTTTTTTCTTCGCTGTATGCACGGACTGTTTTCTGTCCGCTCAGGCATTCTTCTGCATATCCGTTAAGCTCACCGAGTTTACCGCTTCTCGCACGGAAAAGGGGACGGAATTTGTTTGCCATTTTGCCTGTTGTGATAATTGAGAGGGGAACTGTTACTGCAAATACAAGGCAGAGCTTCGGGGATATCGTTATCATCATTACAAGTGAGCCGACGATTGTAACGACACTTGAAGCTATCTGTACGAGGTCTGTCGAAAGGGTAGAGTTTATTGTGTCGATGTCGTAGGAAATACGAGAAATTATATCGCCTGTCTGATTTTTGTCGAAATATCCGACTTTCATACGCATGAGCTTTGCAAAGATGTCTTCACGCATATTTTTAACGATTCCACGTGAGAGGTTTATCATTACTACCTGTAAAAGGTAGGCGAGTATGCTTGAAATTGCGTAGGCTATCACCATGAGTATGCACTTTTGGGTGATTACCGCAAAATCAGCTTCGCCTGCGTGGATTCCGATTGCGTCTATTGCTTCACCGGAGAGCTTTGGACCAATCAGTGAGAGAATGTTTGAGAGGATTGATATTGCTATTGCTGCAAGGTATCCCCATTTGAACTTGTACATATATTTTCCGAGACGGAGCAGAACTTTCAGCCTTTTCTTTGGCATATTTCCTACGACAACGTCTTCGGGTCTTGAAACTTTGACTCCTCTATTCAAGAAGGGCACCTCCCATCTGAGAATCACTGATTTCCTTGTAGAGCGGACAATTTTCGATAAGCTCTTCGTGCCGTCCGCTTCCTGTTATTTTGCCGTCCTCTATTACAAGAATGAGGTCGCTGTGCTTTATTGAGGAGATTCTTTGTGCGACGATGACTGAAGTGGTATTTCCGCTGTAGTTTTCACGGATAGCCTGTCTGAGTCGTGCATCTGTTGCATAGTCAAGGGCACTGGAAGAGTCGTCGAGTACAAGAATTTCCGGATTTCCCGACAAAGCACGGCTTAGAATGACTCTCTGCTTCTGACCACCTGAAAGGTTAGCTCCCTTTATGGAAAGCTCAAAGTCAAGACCGCCTTTTTCTTTGATAAATTCTTCTGCCTGTGCGTCCTTTACACCGAGTATGAGTTCTTCATCGCTGAGTTCTCGTCCGAATGCTATATTTGTGCGGAGTGTATCTGCGAAAAGGAAGTCGTTCTGGAATGCGGCACCGAATTTTTTTGAAATTTCGTCACGGCTCATTGAACGAACGTCTTTGCCGTCTATGAGAATACGTCCGCTGTCCGTGTCGTACTGTCTCATCATAAGTGCGATTATTGTGGTTTTTCCTGAACCTGTTGGACCTATGATGCCGAGAGTTTCGTTTTCATATAGCTTAAATGATATATTTTCAAGGTCGTTTCTGATTCCGTTATATGAGAACGAGACGTTTTCAAACTCTATTTTCGGTATTCTTTCGCCTTTTGCGTAGGTTTTCGGTGCATATGATGTGTCGGGTTCCATGTCGTATGGTGTGTCAAGAACTTCACCTATACGATTTGCGGAAGCGACTCCACGTGAGAAGTTAACGAAAACTCTGGTTATGGTCATGAGTGCGTTCAGGATTATTGTAAAATATGAGGTGAACGCAATGATTTTACCTGTTTCGGATATTCCTGCATTGACACGGTATGCTCCGACCGCAATAACTGCGACAAGTCCGAGGTTTAAGAAAAGGTTCATCATCGGGCTTGAGAGAGCCATTGTAAGTGAAGCCTTTTTTTCAGCCCTGTTCAATGCAAGGTTAGCCTCGTTGAAGCGTGACATTTCGTTTTCTTCTTTGCCGAGTGCTTTGATTATTCTGATTCCCTGTGCATTTTCGCGAACTACACGTGTCATGCTGTCTGTTTCATCCTGTTGTTCGATAAAAAGTGGGATACCTTTTTTGGTGATGAAATAAACCGCAACAACGATGAATGGCATTACTGCGATAAGTATCAGCGTGAGTACGGGTTCGAGAGTGAATGTAATTGCTATGCCGCCGATAAGAAGCAGCGGAGCTCTGACACCGACACGCTGTATCATTCCGACCATTTGATGGATGTTATATGTATCGGAGGTGAGTCTTGATTCAAGAGAGGGGACGGTGAACTTATCAAGCTGTTGTGCGGAAAGATACGATATACGCTCGAAAAGGTCGTTTCTTATTTTTTCCGTGGTGTTTCTTGCGACGAGAGCGGCCATTCTGTTGGCAGTGATGTTTCCGGTGATTGCAAGAATTGAACAGATCACCATAAGCAAACCTGCCATGAAAATATTCTTCATTGAACCTGTCGGAACGATATCGTCAATGATTATCGAGAGCAGCATTGGGATGAACAAATCCATTATTGTGCCTACGAACTTAATCAGGAATCCGACAAGCATCCTGCCGAAGAACGGTTTGATATATTTAATGATATATTTCAAACTAAGCCCTGCCTTTCGTAATTATTAAAATTTTTCTACATTATATCACAAAATTGGTTGATGTGCAATTATAAAGTGATATTGCAAATAAAAAAAGCCCGCATAAAACATAAATCGGGCTTTCTTGTTGGTTTTAGGATTATCTGTGGAACAGCTTCTTTGATTCGTATACGGGTTCGCAGGTCAGATTCATACCGAGCTTGCGGAATGTATCTGTATCTATCTGTGATACGATAACGGTGGAGTGGGCTTCACATCCGAAGAGCTGTGGGAGGCATTCGAGGGAGGCCTTTGCATTTGCATCGTTTACTGCGGATATCGAAAGTGCCATGAGAATTTCATCTGCATGAAGTCTGGGGTTGTTGCATCCGAGGCATTCGGTCTTTAGCTGGCAAATGGGTTCGATAACGGAGGGGGAGATAAGGTGTGTGCTGTCATCAACTCCTGCGAG
Source organism: uncultured Ruminococcus sp. (assembly GCA_964438725.1). Taxonomy (GTDB): domain Bacteria; phylum Bacillota; class Clostridia; order Oscillospirales; family CAG-272; genus UMGS1696. Next base: position 12,004 of record CAYTLG010000037.1, read on the forward strand.
TGCTTTTAATGCGTTAAGAAGTACAGCAGAGCATGAGCCGAGAAGTTCGGAGGTCTTTCCTGTTACGATTCTTCCGTCGGGCAGTTCTATGGCAGCTGCGGGACCGTCTGTTGCTGTTGCTTTTGAGAGAGCCGCACTTGCAACGTGTCTGTCCTCGATTGATACCTTTGCCTGGTTCATGATGAGTTCCTGCTTCATAACCTCATCGGCGGAGCAAAGACCCTTCATTTTCTTAACACGTGAGTCATAGTAGCGACGTATTACTTCCATGTTTGCTGCATCGGAAACTGCTTTGTCGTCGTAAATACAGAATCCAACCATGTTTACGCCCATGTCTGTCGGACTCTTATAGGGGCATTCGCCGTAAATCTCTTCGAAGAGTCTGCGAAGAACGGGGAAGATTTCAACGTCTCTGTTGTAGTTGACGGTAGTTTCGCCGTATGCTTCAAGATGGAAGGGGTCTATCATATTTACGTCTGCAAGGTCGGCAGTTGCTGATTCGTATGCAAGGTTGACCGGGTGGCGGAGAGGGAGGTTCCATACCGGGAATGTCTCGAACTTGGCATAGCCTGATTTGATACCTCTTTTTGCGTCATGGTAAAGCTGGGAAAGTGCGGTTGCCATTTTTCCGCTTCCGGGACCGGGTGCAGTGATTACGATGAGCTGGCGTGTGGTTTCTATGTATTCATTCTTGCCGTAGCCTTCATCACTTACAATATATTTTACGTTGGTGGGGTAGCCGGGAATCGGGAAGTGCTTGAATACACGAATGCCGAGTTCGCCGAGTCTTTTTATGAAGATATCCGCAGCAGGCTGAGATGCGTAATGTGTGATGCATACACTTCCTACATAGAGTCCACGTTCACGGAAAGCATCGATGAGTCTGAGTGCGTCCATGTCGTAGGTTATGCCGAGGTCGCCACGCATTTTGTTCTGCTCAATAGCGGCAGCGGAAACTACGATTACAACTTCTGCCTTGTCTTTGAGGCGAAGAAGCATATTTATCTTGGAGTCAGGCTTGAAACCGGGGAGCACTCGTGAGGCGTGGTAGTCGTCGAACAGCTTACCTCCGAATTCAAGGTAGAGCTTGCCGCCAAACTGAGATATACGCTCAAGAATCTTTTCGGTTTGCAGTCTGAAGTATTTGTCGTTGTCAAATCCATCGTTATACATTATATAGCTCCTGTTTAAAACAAAAATCGAGTATATTATAATATAATATGAGGGAATATTCAAGTGATAAACTGAATTTTGCTTGAAAAAAGCTGAATTAGCGAAAAAACATGAAAAAAAGCGAAAAAACTCAAAAAAAGGTATTGACAAG
>CAYTLG010000038.1:0-12971 GCA_964438725.1 uncultured Ruminococcus sp.
ATTTTATGATAGGTTTTTTATGATTATTTACAGACAGGTAGAGAAAAATGGTAGTAATAACAGGGGTTTTACCCCATTCAAGAGCGGAAAAAGCCGGTATACAGCCAGGTGATTATCTGCTTGAGATAAATTCACACGAGATAAATGACGTCCTCGACTACCGCTTCCGTCTTGCCGATACAACGGTCGTGCTGAAGCTGCACAGAGGACCTGACATCATTGAAAAGAAAATCAAAAAAGGTGAATACGATGATATCGGACTTGAGTTCGGTACTCCTCTTATGGATAAAAAGCACCGCTGTGAAAACGGATGTATATTCTGCTTCATTGACCAAAATCCCAAAGGTATGCGTGAGACAATATACTTTAAGGATGATGACAGCAGACTTTCATTCCTTCACGGAAACTACATCACACTGACAAACCTTCACGATGCGGATATCGACAGAATAATTGAAATGCATATCTCTCCCGTTAACGTGTCGGTTCACACAACAAATCCTGAGCTTCGTGTCAAAATGATGAAAAACAAACGCTCAGGTGAGGTTCTTGCATATATCGGACGACTTGCCGAGGCAGGAATAAAGCTCCACGGTCAGATAGTTCTTTGTCGTGGAATAAACGATGGAGAAGAGCTTGAAAGAACCATGCGTGACCTTGCACAGTATTATCCTGCAATGGAGAGCGTTTCGGTAGTTCCGGCAGGTCTGACAAAATACAGAGACGGACTGTATCCACTTGAAGCGTTCACAGTAGAGGAATGTGCAAAGGTTATACAGCAGGTCGAGGATTTCAATAAAAATCTCCCCGAAAGACTGTTCTATGCATCTGACGAGTTCTTTGTGCTGAGTGGAACCCCTCTTCCGCCTGATGAATACTACGGAGAATATGCACAGCTTGATAACGGTGTTGGTATGCTGACCTCATTCACGACTGAGTTTTCTTCACTCCTTTCCACTCTTGATGAGGAAGAATGTGCAATAGAGCGTGAAGTGTCACTTGCAACCGGTGAAGCAGCATACGGAATGATGAAATCCCTTATAGACATGGTTGAAGAAAAATGTCCGAAGCTGAAATGTCACCTTTACGCTATCAAAAACAACTTCTTCGGCGGTCACGTTACTGTAACAGGACTTCTTACCGGAGTTGATTTAGCAGAACAGCTTGCGGGAAAAGAGCTTGGAGATACGCTTTATCTCTCCAGAACTACGCTCAGAGCTGAGGGCGACCTTTTCCTTTGCGGAATGTCCCCCGATGAACTCAGTGAAAAGCTCGGCGGCATAAATATAGAATTTACCGAAAATGACGGAGCAGAACTTCTTGAAAAACTGCTTCAGCTGTAATATACGGCAAAAGAAAGGAGACAGCATATGTCAAAACCTGTAATAGCAATAGTAGGACGTCCTAATGTAGGTAAGTCCACACTTTTTAATAAACTCATCGGAGAAAGACGTGCAATTGTTGAGGACCAGCCCGGTATCACAAGAGACAGAATCTACGGTGAAACCGAATGGAGAGGCAAGGTATTCTCCGTTATCGACACCGGTGGTATTGAACCCAAAACCGACAACCTCATCCTCAAGAAAATGCGTGAGCAGGCTCAGGTAGCAATAGATACAGCCGATGTTATCCTCTTTATGTGCGATATCAGAACAGGACTTCTTGCTGATGATATCGACATCGCAGTAATGCTTAAAAAGAGCGGTAAGCCCGTTATTCCAGTAATTAACAAGGCTGATAAAATCGGTAACGTGCCTCCGGAATTTTATGAATTCTACGAGCTTGGCTTTGAAAACGACCCCATTGCAATATCTTCACTCCACGGAAGCGGAAGCGGTGACGTTCTCGATGCAGTAATAGATGCACTTCCCGAATTTGAAAATGAAGAAGAGGACAATGACACCATCTCCGTTGCGGTAATTGGTAAGCCGAACGCAGGTAAGTCCTCACTCGTAAACCGTGTGCTTGGAGACGAAAGATGTATTGTTTCCGATATGCCCGGTACTACAAGAGATGCTATCGACACATATTTCGAAAATTCCTTCGGTAAATATAACTTCATCGACACCGCAGGTATTCGCCGTCAGTCCAGAGTTGACGATAAGATTGAAAAGATAAGCGTTCTCCGTGCAAAAATGGCGGTTGAAAGAGCTAACGTATGTCTCATTATGATAGATGCTAACACCGGTATTACCGAGCAGGACGAAAAAATAGCCGGTATTGCTCATGAAGCAGGAAAGGCGTGCATAATCTGCGTAAATAAGTGGGATACCATCGAAAAAGATAACTCTACAACCAACGAATTTAACAAGAAGATAACAGAGTCTCTCTCATACATGACATATGCACCCATAATGTATATCTCCGCTAAAACAGGTCAGAGAGTAGACAAGCTGTTTGAAATGATAAACTATGTCCACAATCAGACCAATATGCGTGTATCGACAGGTATGCTCAACGACGTACTTGCAGATGCCGTAGCGAGAGTTCAGCCTCCGTCAGATAAGGGCAGACGTCTCAGAATTTACTACATGACACAGACTCAGGTAGCTCCGCCTACATTCGTTATCTTCTGTAATATGGCAGAGCTGTTCCACTTCTCCTACCAGAGATATATCGAGAACTGCCTCAGACAGACCTTTGGTTTCAAGGGAACTCCGATAAAGCTGATAATCCGTCAGAAGGGTGAAAACGAGGAGAACGTCTGATGCTGCATTTCTTTTTACGTTATAAAACAGGTATGCTCGGACTTATCGGTGCAAACTTCCATGACATTCCTCTTTTGGTAAGTATGTTCCTCATTCTTGTGTACGTGTTTATTCCATATCTTCTCGGAAGTATAAACACCGCAATAATCGTATCGAAAATGATGTATCATGACGATATCAGAAATCACGGAAGCGGAAACGCAGGCTTTACAAATGTAATGAGAACGTACGGCAAAAAAGCGGCGGTAATTACGTTCGTCGGTGACCTTGCAAAAACCATGATTGCAGTTCTTATCGGTTGGTGCGTTTTCGGATATCTTACCGCATATATCGCAGGACTTGCTTGTCTTGTAGGTCATGTATTTCCGATATTCTACGGCTTTAAGGGTGGAAAGGGCGTACTTTGTCTAACAGCAATACTCTTTATGCTTGACTGGAGAATTTTCCTCATCCTTCTTATAATGTTTATTATCCTTGTTGTAGGAACAAAGTACATTTCGGCAGGCAGCGTTATCTGTGCTATGCTTTTCCCGATTCTTCTCAATCGTATGAATGATACTCCCTTTATGATGATTGAAATGATAGCACTTGCTATTGCTATTATAATCATAGTAAAGCACAGAGCAAACATAAAGAGACTTCTTAACGGAACAGAAAGCAAATTCAGCTTCAAAAAAAGTAAAAAACAGGACTGATAGATCCGATTAAACTATGGAAAACGAAAAAATAATCACCTTTGCTTCTCTTGCGGAAAAAAGTGCAGTGAACGGCTCACTCAAAAGCCTGACGTTCCATTCACCCGATAAAGGTGAGCGACTCAAAACTAAGGGAAAGCTCATAAAGGTCGGCGGAAAAACAGCAGTGCAGTTTGAAACTTCACTCACCGAGGGCAGAGTAGCACAGGAAAACGTATCACCGAATGCTGTCGCAGAATATGTGAAAGAACAGCTTGCGGTGTACAAAAAAGCTGACCTTAACGATGTCGGAGGAAACGCCTCTCTTATGATATCGAAAAAAGGTGCAGCGACTCTTCTCAAGAAGGGTAAGATAGGCGAGGTCGAGAGTACAGTGACACACGAAGAAAATAACCGTGTGAAAAACCGCTTGCTCACCGGTGAGGAGAAATTCCTCAAAGAGCTTGGTGTATCCGATGAAAAGGGAAGAGTGCATGATAAAAAGCAGTCGAAATTCCGTCAGATATGCCGTTTCGCAGAATATATAGTTGATGCCGAGAAAAAGCTCTCATCAAAAGGTGAACTTTATGTGTGCGACCTTTGCTGTGGTAAAAGCTATCTCAGCTTTGCGGCGTATCATGTGCTTACCGAGGTATGCGGTCGTGAAGTCGTAATGGACTGCGTTGACCTCAAGAAAAGCGTAATGGATTACTGCTCTGAAATTGCAGGAAAATGCTCCATGAACGGAATGCACTTTTATGCAATGGATATCTCTGAATTTCAGGCAAGACGCTCGCCCGACCTTGTAATATCGCTCCATGCCTGTGATATTGCTACGGATATCGTGCTTGAGTTTGCTGTGCGTAATAAAGCGGAGGCTATACTTGCAACTCCGTGCTGTCATCATCAGATGAATAACGAAATGGATTGTCCGACACTCGATTTTATCGCACGTTATTCGATGCTGAAGCAGAAGCTCGCAAGTGCGGCAACAGATGCTCTCAGACTGCTCATGCTTGAGTCTGAAGGCTACAAAACAGACGCAACTGAGCTTATAGACCCGGAAGATACCCCGAAAAATATTATGCTCCGTGGATTCCGTAAACGCAACTTTGATGCTGAATCAAAACAGGCTGTCGAAAAACGTGAGGAATACCGCAGAACATATGCGTTTATGTACGGAAAAGAACCTGAAATTCATTAAATTAATATAGGTGAAAGCTATGGAAGTAAACGAACTTATTCAGCTCATCGGAAATGCGGATGTCACTCCCAACGAAAGACTGTCCGCACTTGAGAAGATAATGGAAAAGGTGAAAAGCGGTGAAATTGAACGCCCTGAATGCGGAGTTTACGTAAATAACCACATTCACACTACATATTCTTTCTCACCTTATACACCTACCTCGGCCCTGTTCTACGCATGGAAAGCAGGACTCAGAACCGCCGGTATTATGGATCACGACAGTGTAGGCGGTATGCGTGAGTTCATACGTGCAGGAGAAATAATCGGAATGCCCATAACCTGCGGATTTGAGTGCAGAGTCAATGTTGATTCCACTCCGCTTGTCGGCAAAAAGATAAACAATCCCGACCAGACCTCATGTGCCTACCTTGCAATGCATGGAATACCGCATCAGAACATAGATAAAGCGGAGAGTGTGCTTGCAGGACTGCGTGAAAAGAGAAACATCAGAAACCGCAAAATGTGCGAGAAGATAACGGAGCTTACACATGAATACGGTATAACTCTTGACTTTGACAAGGATGTATATCCTCTTTCAAAAGCAGACGAGGGTGGAAGCGTCACCGAAAGACACATCTGCTACGGACTCACAAAGAAAATCACATCGGCTTATCCGAACCGTGAAGATGCTTGTGACTTCATAGACCGACTCTGCGGAACAAAAATGGTTGATAAAACAAGACAGAAGCTCATTTCCGCTCCCGATAATTTCTATGAATATGACATTCTTGGTGTTCTAAAGAGCAGCCTTGTTGAAAAGTTCTACGTTCCTGCAACAGACGAATGTATGAATATCCGTGAGTTTACCGCACTTGCACGTGAGCTTGGAGCAATATCGGCTTACGCATATCTTGGGGACGTTGGTGAATCTCCCACAGGTGATAAGAAAGCTCAGAAATTCGAGGACGATTATCTTCCCGTGCTTTTCGATACACTCAGTGACTGTGGCTTCAATGCAGTAACATATATGCCTTCAAGAAATACTCCCGAACAGCTCGAGAGAATAATGAAGCTCTGTGACGAAAAGGGATTCTTCCAGATTTCTGGCGAGGATATCAACTCTCCACGTCAGTCATTCATCTGCGAGGCTCTTACAAGATATTCGTACCTTATGAAAGCTACATACGCTCTTATAGGTCACGAAAAAGCCGCTACAAAAGATATTGACAACGCAATGTTCTCTGATAAAACAGCAGCTAAATACGAAAGTCTTAATGAAAGAATAGAAGTATATGCAGCCAATGCCGATAATGCTTCTGAAATATGAAAGGAATTACGGAAATGCTTGAGACACTTGTTGAATATTCAAACAGATACGGAAAAAGCTTTGAATATGTTCTTGCAGGCGGCGGAAACACCTCGTACAAGACAGAAGATACACTTTATGTAAAGGGAAGCGGAACATCACTTGCCGGCATCACTGCCGATGGTTTCGTAAAGATAAACCGTAAAGCACTTGAAGTTATTCTCACAAAGGAATATTCCACAGATACAGCTGAAAGAGAAGCTCAGGTTCTTGCTGATATGATGGCATCAAAGCTCCCCGGTGAAGAAGCAAAGAGACCGTCCGTTGAGACACTTCTCCATGATCTCTTCGCACAGAAATATGTTCTTCATGTACATCCGTGTGCGGTAAATGCCCTCACCTGTTCTGTAAACGGAAAGTCAGATATGGAAAGACTTTTCGATGGTGCTGTTTGGGTTGATGAATGCGAACCCGGATACATCCTTGCGATGAATTGCTATGGCAAGCTGAATGAATATAAGAATAAAACAGGCAAGGACGCACGTCTCGTATTTTTACAGAATCACGGCGTGTTCTTTGCGGCTGATTCAAGTGAAGAGCTTGATATACTTGTATCCGATGTTATGACTAAAATCAAGGCGGAAACAGGTGCGTATCCCGATTTTACGCCTGTAAATGAGCCTGAAAGAAACACAACAGCTGCTCAGATTGCTCCTATGATAAGAATGGCATACAGCACTGACGGAAATGCATTCGTTAAATTTACAGCGAACAAGACCGTTCTTGAGTTTGCAGAGTCAGCAGAAACCTTTGAAGTTCTTCGTCAGCCTCTCTCTCCCGACCATATAGTTTACTGTAAGGCTGAACCTATCTTCATCGAAGAAGCAACAGCTGAAAATATCAAGAGTGCATTTGCAGAGCTTGAAACACACAGAGGCTTTAAGGCTAAGGTTGTGTTTGTAAAGGACGTGGGAATGTTCACAGTCGGAAAAACTCTCAAGGAAGCTGAAACTGCTGCTGAAGTGTGGCGTGATGCTATGACAATTACAAAGCTCGCTCCTGCATTCGGGGGTGTGCGTCACATGGCTCCTGAAATGGCAGACTTCATCGTAAACTGGGAAGTTGAAAGCTATCGTGCAAAAGTAAGCCTTGCATCCGGTGGTTCCAAAAAGCTCGGTGGTAAGATTGCAATAGTTACAGGAAGTGCTCAGGGCTTCGGTGCCGGAATTGCGGAATATCTCGCAGCAGAGGGTGCAGCCGTTGTTATAGCTGATATGAACGAGGATGGAGCAAAACAGACTGCCGAAAAGATAGCAGCTGAATATAAAACTCCCACTCTCGCAATTGCTGCTAACGTATCCGACGAGGACAGCGTAAAGGAAATGATAGAGAAAACCGTTCTCACATTCGGTGGACTTGATGTGTTTGTAAATAACGCAGGAATCGTTCGTGCAGGCTCTCTTGAAGAAATGACAAAGAAGAATTTCGAGCTTGTAACATCCGTAAACTATACCGCATACTTCCTCTGTGCAAAATATGCTTCTGCTGTAATGAAGGCTCAGAGAAAGATTTCACCCGAATATACAGCAGATATTATCGAGATAAACTCAAAGTCAGGTCTCGCAGGCTCAAACAAGAACTTTGCATACGCCGGAAGTAAGTTTGGTGGAATTGGTCTTACACAGTCATTTGCACTTGAGCTTGCACCGTTCGGAATCAAGGTGAACGCAGTCTGCCCCGGTAACTTCCTCGATGGTCCGCTGTGGTCTGACCCGGAAAAGGGACTGTTTGTACAGTATCTTAACGCAGGCAAGGTGCCGGGAGCTAAGACAGTGGATGATGTTCGTGCATTCTATGAGGCGAAGGTTCCGCTTGGAAGGGGCTGCCGTATCGAGGATGTAGCAAAAGCAGTTCTCTACATAATCGACCAGAAGTATGAAACAGGACAGGCACTCCCCGTAACTGGTGGACAGGAGATGCTCAAGTAAAATAACCGAAAAGCAGGGAAAACTTTTATGTTGCTCCTGCTTTTTTTTGTTGAAAACTGTATAAAAACAATGCAAAAATTTTCACAAGATATTATTTTGTATAAAAAATGTATGGTAATATTATCCGAAATGCCCATTGACAAGTATCGCTATTAATAGTATAATTGCTATATCAAGATGTGTAACTATACCTAATTTGATAAGGAGAACAGACAGTATGAGAGGAAGAAGAAAAACCGTTAAAATCTCAGAAGCTGAGTGGAGCATAATGAAGGTTCTGTGGGAGGGCTGCGAAAAGTATGAACGTGGCATGACTCTTGGAGAAATAGTACAGGAGCTTAGTTCCACTACAGGTTGGAGCAATACTACTATCCGTACACTTGTAATTAGACTTTCTGAAAAAGGTGCAGTCGATATTGATAAGAGCACAGGTGTGTACAAGTATACTCCCAAAACCTCAAAGAGCGACTGCGTAAAGTGCGAGGTAGATTCATTTATAGAGAGAGTATTTGATAACTCCGCATACAATCTTATGGCATCACTTTGTCGTGAGGGCAAGCTCAGCGAAAAAGAAAAGAATGATATTATAAACATTTTAAACGATATCGAAAGCTGATTTATCAATGGCAGAATTTCTGATCCTGCTTCTTATGCAGGTTACAGTATTTTCGTCCGTAACTGCATTTATAATAATTGCGGTAAAGCAGTTGTTCAAGTGTAGGATACCACCTGAAATGGGAATGATTATGTGGGTGGTCTTGTTGTGTCGCCTTGTTTTTCCGATACTCCCCGAAAGCAGGATATCAATATATAACTTTATTCCTGCCGGAAAGGAGATAATGTACTCTCTGACCAACGATGTTGGAGATGGAATTTCGGATTACAAAAACACAAAAACAGCAGAGGATAACCCATATGTTATTCCGATACCTGAAAATGTGGAAAAATCGGAAGAAACGGTCTCCCAATCGAAAAACGAAAGACCCGATACGATAGGCGAATATATCATAAACGACATTGGTGTCAGTGCAGAACGTAACGCAGAGATAATAAACTCTACCGTTCTTGCGGTGTATGTGTTGGGAGCGGTGATTTGCCTTTCTGTAAATACGCTAGTATATGTTCATGTCAAACGCAGAGTTATGAGAAGCTCTGAGCTTTGCGTAGATGAAGATATACTTAAATTGTATTTCAGTACAACTGAAAGACTGGGTCTTAAAAATAAAAATATCCCCGCACTGCGATATGGAAACACGTCAATGCTTGTCGGATGTATCAGACCGACCATTGTTATACGTGAGGATATGGATAGGGACGAGGCTTTATTTGTTTTTGCCCATGAGCTTTGCCACTACCGATATATGGATAACCCAATAATAATGTTTTCGGCATTTGTTTCGTGTATGTTCTGGTATAATCCTCTTATATGGATGGTCAGACGTATGCTCCGTGATGACGTTGAGATGCTTTGTGACTCACGAACCATTGACACATTCCGGCTTTCAACGGCAGAATATGCTAAGATGATATGCCGTCATACGCTTTATACTTCATACGTTGCGGGTTGTCATATGTCAGCATCGGGAAGAAGCCTGAAAACACGCCTTAAAAGCATATCGCATGGTAAGAACGACAGATTTTTCCCGAAGGCAGTCTCTCTTGCTTTGTGCGTTGCCATGATTGCTGTCTGCCTTACAAATCCTATCGTGTCGCAGAACAGTGATTATGAAGTATATCTGGAGAATTTCTCTGAAATTTCAGGAATCAGCGAGAGAGTAATGGCGCTCTCAAGTTCAACTACCGTGTCAGGCTATCTTTCAAACGTCGCACTTCTTCTGGAGAAAAAGATATCTCCTGAACTCAAACGCAAGATGGGAAACGGCAGTCTTGAGAATTTCAAGAGAATATGCCGTAAGCTCGATTGCCTTGAGCGTGGTATAAAAGATGAGGTCAGCAAACTGCACGGCGATGAGGTTCTTAACGTAAAATCCTGTTCCGTTATTATGAAGAGCCTTATCGCTATATTAGCGGACGGTACATACTCCTCAAATCGTGAACTCTCACTTATACCTGAGTATATCTCAGAGACAGAGATGAATAGTGTTTTGTTAATGCTCGATACAGCAGAAGCCGAATCACTTATGAAGTGGTACAACAAGGGTGTTGAGGGTGCGGATGTTTCATTTGCAAGATACTATACCCCTGCAATGATGGAACTGATACTCAGTCGTATAAATGATGAGTGGGTGAGAAACAAATTCTGTGATTTTTATTCTGAAATTGATTATTCACGTGTTTCGGAAGCATATTACAGTGATGAACTTATCAGTGTCGGAAAGCTGCTGAAACACGGCAGTACGTTCTATGCTCTTGACCCTGATATCACAACAAACGAGGAAACTAAGCTCAGGTCGATAATAGGAGTTGCTCAGGCAGGACAGAGAAGTGATGTGTACTATCTGAAGGAGCTTGAGGACGGATGTACATCGGAAATCGGGCAGTATCTCTTTAAGCAATGCGGTTATGATACCGAAAAAATGCTTAACGGCTATGCTGAAATAGGCGAGACTTCGTTCGTTTATCTTACGGAAGAGTCATGCTCATTGCTGAGTCGTGCAGAGATAGAGCATATCAACAAGCGTCTCCACGGTACAGGCTATACAATATACGGTTATTATGAGCCTGTAGGAGATGAGGAAAGCGATAACAGCAGATATTTCTCACTCAAGGATGCAGACGGAATTGATGAGGTTCTGGCAGTCCTTAACCGTATTGCTTACAAGGAACTTCGTGAAGATTCTCCGACCGTTATGGGGCTTACAGATGGTGATACAAAAGAAGCCATAGAGTACGCATATCGTATGGGCTTTGTATCAGCGGAGGATGGAGTAATTGAGCCCAGAACCCGTATCAGCTTCGGTGAGAGCATAGCGTGTGCGTATAAGCTCGTGTCTTATGCCGTAAATCAATATTAAAAAGATCCTCTCGGATTCAGGTTTAGCCTGTCGGGAGGATCTGTTTGTTTATTCGTTTGTTTCAGATGGAACTGCGGTATTTCTGTGGCTGAGTGTTTCGTCAAGAAGGTGCATATAACGCTGTGCATCTTCGCTGAGACCCATATCTGCTCTGTTTATCACAACGATTGAGTAGATGTCGGGAGAACTCATCCTTACGGAAACGACACTGCCATTGTTGTTAAGCTCGGATGACATGATACCCGTACCGATTGTGTAGCTGTTTGTGCTGAGAAGAAGATTCATAAGGGTAGCACGGTCGTTGATACGTACCTGACGGCTTGCACGGTTGTTTTCATAGAACTCTTCTGCGAATGAAACAGGACCGTTTTCACCCTGGTCATAGGTCACATACGGGAATTCACTGAGGTCTCTTGGGAAGAGCTGTTCCTTGTGAGCGAGAGGATGGTTTTTTCTAAGGAATACATAGGGAGTTGTTTCAAGAAGTTCATGGTATTCGAGACCGCTTCTTCTGAGATAACGCTCCATGTAGACATTGTTTGTTGACTTGAGATATGCAAGGATACCGATATCGGAACGCATATTCATAACGTCACTGATTACCTCGGCGGTTCTTGCTTCCTTGAGAGAGATATTATACTCTCCTTCGAATCCATCCATGAACTTTACAAACGCTTCTGCCGCAAAGTCATAGTGCTGTGAGGTTACAGCAAAGTTACGCACATTTTTAATATTACCGTTGTCGTATCTGTCAATGATAACTTCATACTGAGCTATAAGCTGTCGTGCGTATCTGATAAATTCTGCACCGTCACGTGTGAGCTTAACACCTTTGTTTGAACGGTCAAAGATTCGTACATTAAATTCCTCTTCCAGCTCCTTCAAAGCGGATGAAAGACTTGCCTGGGAAACTCCCATAGTTTTTGCCGCTTCATTCATTGAGCCGCAGCGTGCTATCGCAAGAGTATATTTGCATTGCTGTATCGTCATAGCTGTACCTCATAATTGTAATTTAATACGTTTACACAATATCATACCACAAAAATGAAGTTTTGTAAACTAAAAACTTTCAGCTTGATATGACCGAAACTTATATAAAATCAACAAAAGCTACTGCGTATACATTAATAATACGACAATAGCTTTTGTTATTATATTTCAGTTATATGAAAAATTATTCGTTATATTCCCATTCAGAGGTCATCTTTATGGGGATAATGTTACCGTTTTCGTCGAGATCCATGCGGTCAATGCAGAGGAATCTTGCGTTGCCATCCTTGAGTTCTGGGCTATGACGGTGATATACCACGAGATACTGGTCAGTTTCGGGGAGATAAAGGAAGCCGTTATGACCGGGACCGTTTGCAATGGTACTGTCACCTGTTTCAAGGATTGTAGAGGCAGATTTAAAGGGACCCCACGGCTTGTCTGCTATGCAGGTGTTTACTCTGTATGTGCCATCACCCCAGCCTCCGGCAGACCACATGAAGTAGTACTTGTCTCCACGCTTCATCATGCAGGGACCTTCAACATAGTCGGGAGGAGTGATTTCCTTGTATATCTCGCCATCTTCAAAGGGAACAAAGCCTGTCATATCATCATTCATTTTGCAGATGTTACAGTGACCCCAGCCACCGTAGTAGAGATAGATTGTTCCATCATCATCCTTGAAGAGATGAGCATCAATTGGCTGAGCACCGTTGTGGAATTCGCCTACAAGAGGTTTGCCGAGATATGCCTTGAAAGGACCTGTGGGATTATCGGAAACAGCGATTTCGAGACCGCCGACTTCACTCATGTGAGGAATATCGTTGGAAGCGAAGATGTAGTAGTATTTTCCGTTCTTTTCTTCAATAGTAGGAGCCCAGATAGCACCCTTAGCCCACGGATATCCGCTCATGTCGATAATATTTTCGACCTTTTCCCAGCTTGAGAGATCATCGGAAACAAAGCATGACTGATTGAGCTGACCATGATACGCACCGGAGTGAGTTACATAAATGTAATATTTGCCGTTATAGTATCTTGCTTCGGGGTCGGCGTACCAACCGTCGTTAATTGGGTTATGTATACTAAATTTCATGGATTTATCCTCTTGAGTTAATCTTAATCGTCGATTCCTGCGTATTCGAGA
>CAYTLG010000039.1:0-12861 GCA_964438725.1 uncultured Ruminococcus sp.
GGATGAACCATAGGAGAAAAACGGCAATGTAATTCCTACCACCGGAAGCATACACAGGCACATACCGATATTTTCTATTGACTGTGCAATGAGCATACCTGCAATTCCCACACATATGTATGAGGCGTATGTTTTTCTCGTTCTTTTAGCAATCCACAATATTCTAATAATCAGCACCACCATGAGTGTTATATAAAGGAACGTACCAATGAATCCAAACTTTTCCGCAAGCACCGCAAACAGACAATCCGACCAGCCTTCAGGTAATGAATAATACTTAGAGCCACCGGAAAAACCTGCTCCTCTGAAACCACCGGCAATGATACAGCGTCTGCTTGCTATCTGCTGGAGCCCTTTATCCAGTGGGTCGAGATCCGGGTTAAAACCTATTAGAATACGTCTCTGCTGCTTTTCAGAAAGAAGCTTCCACAAAAACGGAGAGGCCATAACGACAGCAGAACCAACACCAAGGAAGTACCAAAGAGACATACCCGATGCAAATATCATAAACACTGCTATAACCATATAGACGAGAGCCATTCCAAAGTCAGTTATAGCTACCAGTCCGATTATAATACCGCAATGAATCGCAAGCTTTAAAACGGACAATGGTTTATTTATACTATCCTTGAGCGAGGCAAGGTGGAGTGCAAAGCAAACCATGAATGTTATTTTAACAAATTCAGACGGCTGCCACGAAAGATTAAAGAATGGCAATGGCAGCCAGTTTTTGTTACCCATACTTCCCTGCCCGAATATTCTGACTATTATCATAAGTATTATTGACAGTGCAAAGAACACATACTTCATTTTAGTAATGAGAGCATCATAGTCAATAAATGTGATAATCGTCATTCCGACAATTCCAATGAGAGAAGCTAAAATTTGAACCTTTACATACCATGTTCCGTATGCATCGGAAGCAGAGGCCAGAGTTATAATACTCATCAGATTCATTCCGAGAACGCAAAAGAGAATGACAGGATCGATTCTCTTGAGCTTTTCGTTGTTTGTTATAGAGAATTCTTTCAAGTCATCCCCTCTTTCGGCATGAGCTGTTTATTAATATGCAATACCCCAGTAAACCATCTGTTTAGCAGGCTTTCCGCAGCATACGCAAGTATCTGAAAGATGCTCCTGATCGAACGGAACGCATCTTGAACCTACACCTGTAAGTTCCTTAACCTTATCTTCGCATTCTTCTTCACCGCACCACATAGCCTTTACGAGACCATCGCCGTGAGTAAGTGCTTCTTTGATTTCTTCAATAGATGTGCAGGAATATGTTCTTCTTTCACGGTTTTCAAGAGCCTTTGCAAGCATACCATCGTGAATCTCTTTCATCTTAGCTTCAAGAGTTTCTTCGATATTTTCGAGCTTAACAACAGTCTTTTCCATGTTGTAACGTGTTACGATAACACACTCGCCGTTTTCGATATCTCTCGGACCCATTTCGATTCTTACCGGCACACCACGCATTTCGTATTCTGCGAACTTCCATCCGGGGCTGTTATCGCTGTCATCAAGTTTTGTTCTGAACTTATCCTTAATGCGGTTGTAGAGGGCTGTATTTGCTTCAAGAACGCCTTCCTTATGCATAGCTATCGGAATAACAACTACCTGAGTAGGAGCGATTGCGGGAGGAAGTACAAGACCATTATCGTCACCGTGAGTCATGATGATACCGCCTATCATACGTGTAGTACAACCCCATGAGGTCTGGTGAGGATATTTCAGAGTATTATCCTTATCGGTGTACTGAATATCAAATGCGTGAGCAAAACCGTCACCGAAGTAATGTGATGTAGCTGCCTGAAGAGCCTTACCGTCATGCATCATTGCTTCGATACAGTAGGTATCCTCAGCACCTGCAAACTTATCTGAAGGAGTCTTTGCACCCTTGATGACAGGAATAGCAAGGTCATTTACGTGGAAATCAGCATATACATTGAGCATCTTGATTGTGAAATCACGAGCTTCTTCTGCACTGGAATGCATTGTATGTCCTTCCTGCCAAAGGAATTCACGTGTACGAAGGAAAGGTCTTGTGGTCTTTTCCCATCTTACAACGGAGCACCACTGGTTATAGAGCTTCGGAAGGTCACGATATGACTTAATGATATTGCCAAAGTGTTCGCAGAAAAGTGTCTCGGATGTAGGACGAACACAGAGCTTTTCTGTGAGAGGTTCACTTCCGCCATGTGTTACCCATGCAACCTCGGGAGCAAATCCTTCAACGTGATCCTTCTCCTTCTGAAGAAGCGACTCGGGAATGAAGAGAGGCATATATACATTCTCAACACCATTTTCCTTAAAACGCGTGTCGAGTATCTTCTGAATATTTTCCCAGATTGCGTAGCCGTAAGGACGAATTATCATACAACCCTTAACGCTCGAATAATCTACGAGATCGGCTTTTTTACAGATATCCGTGTACCATTTTGCAAAGTCTTCATTCATGGGAGTAATGTCACGGACGAGTTTCTTATCGTTTTTCATGAAAGAGAAGTATCCTTTCTTAATAAAAAATAACTTAATCTACTTTTGTAAGTCTTGCGTATGTTGCCATCAGCTTTTTGGTGCCTGCTTTTTCAAACGCAATTTCATAAAGTGTATCTCCGCCCATTGGCTTAGTCGAAAGGACGGTACCAACACCGAATGTTATATGTTTTACTGTATCTCCAACTGCATAAATAGTCTGTGTCTTTGTTGTCGGAGGCTTGAGTGATGTAAGTGCGGGTGACGGCTTTGAAGTCTCATTCAAGAAGTGATTTACAGGCTTCTGCTTTGCGGGACGCTGTCTGAGCTGTCTGAGTTCTGCATCTCCTGGAGCTGAATCCTCTCTATCGGTAAGCTCTTCGGGAATTTCTGCCGCAAAACGTGAAAGCTGGTTGGAGCTTGTTCTGCCACTGAGCATTCTGTCTCTTACGTGTGTAATATAGAGTTTTTTCTTAGCTCTGGTTATTGCAACATAAGCGAGACGGCGTTCTTCCTCTACCTCCTCTGGATTGAGAAGTGTCTGGAAGCTCGGGAATATATTCTCTTCCATACCTGGCAGGAATACAACCGGGAATTCAAGTCCTTTTGCGGAATGAATTGTCATGAGAACTACCGCATCGGCAGTTTCATCGTATTTATCAATATCCGAAACGAGTGCAACATCTTCAAGGAACTCAACAAGAGACGGTTCTTCCGCACTTTCCTCGTATATCTTAGCAGCCGATATAAGCTCGCCTACGTTATTACGGCGATTGTCTCTTTCAACGAGGTCTGTCATATCACTGAGCATCTTGTTATATCCTGATTCCTCGGCTACCAATTCAATAAGCTCTGAAGGTTTGAGCGTTGCAGAGGCTTCTCTGAGGTTATCCATCATATACACGAAGTTTACCATCTGATTTGCCGTTGCGGAAGATATTGCTGCGTATCTTTTAGCTCTTCTAAGGAACTCAAAGAGCTGACATCCTTCTTCCTGGGCAAGTGCTTCAGCTATCTGAATCGACTTATCGCCAATTCCTCGACGTGGAGTATTAATAATTCTGCGAAGTCTGAGGTCATCATTTGGGTT
The DNA here is from genome assembly GCA_964438725.1 of uncultured Ruminococcus sp. Lineage (GTDB taxonomy): Bacteria > Bacillota > Clostridia > Oscillospirales > CAG-272 > UMGS1696. The sequence goes on from CAYTLG010000039.1 coordinate 3,569, forward strand.
ATTGATAAGAGCAAGATATGCAATAAGGTCTTTTACCTCTGCGTGTTCAAAGAATCGCATACCGCCGAGCATACGATATGGTATACCGCTCTTTGCAAATGCCTGCTCTACTGCTCTTGACTGTGCATTCGTTCTGTACAGAACTGCATAATCCTTATATGAACCGCCATCCTTGATACCATTTGTGATAATTTCGGCAATATATCTGCCTTCATCATTCTGATTACCAAGATTCTTTATCTTTATCTTTTCGCCCTGATTCCCGCTTGTCCAAAGAGTTTTACCAAGTCTGCCCGAGTTATTTTCTATAACTTTATTTGCGGCATCAAGTATAGTCTTTGTGGAACGATAGTTTTCTTCCAGCTTTATAACTGCTGTATTATCATAGTGCTTATCAAAATTAAGAATATTTTCGATTACGGCACCACGGAACTTGTATATGCTCTGGTCATCGTCTCCGACTACCATGATATTTCTGTATTTTGCCGAAAGAAGAAGTGTAAGCTCAAGCTGTGCATAGTTTGTATCCTGATACTCGTCAACACAGATATATTTATATCGATTCTGAAGAAGTGTTCTTATATCCTCGCATTCAGTGAGAAGTCTTACTGTCTGCATGATAATATCATCAAAATCTATGAGGTTCTGTGATTTAAGTTTTGCTACATAAAGCTGATATATCTGAGCAATCTGCTTGAACTTCATGTCAGCACCGGCATTAGCCATGTACTCTTCGGGACCTATGAGCTTATCCTTAGCTCGGCTTATCGCATTCTGGACAGTCTTTACAGGAAGTATTTTATCATCTATGTTGAGTTGTTTCATACATAGAGTTATCTGCTTCTTACTATCATCCATATCGCATATTGTGAAGTTTCTGTCGTAGCCAATATTATCACCATATCTACGGAGTATCTGTACACATATAGAGTGGAATGTACCCGTTTTGATTTCAGCGGCCTCTGTACTGTCTTCACCGAAAATAGATGAGATACGAGCTTTTATTTCACGTGCCGCTTTATTGGTGAATGTAATAGCCATTACCTGCCAAGGCTGAGGGGGATTGCACTTGAATTTTTCGAGGTATAAGCCAAGTTCTTCGTGATCAAGAGTAAGAGCAGCCTGCATCTCATGTATCATGCCCTCATTCACATCGGTAGGACACAAGTCGGAGTTATATGCGTTTCCATAACGGATCATATATGCAAGCCGATTTACGAGAACGGTAGTTTTTCCGCTTCCTGCACCAGCTAATATGAGCAGAGGACCGTTTATATGGTATACAGCTTCCCTCTGTTTGTCATTCAGTTTTTCATAGTACTTGTCAAACAGTGCTTTTTTTGATTCAAGGTATGACTGTCTTAAATTTAATTCTGCCATTCAACACGCTCTTTCTACTAAATAGGGTTTATGCGGACACATACGTACAGCATCCGCTTGCTTACAAAATCATTATAATTATACCACATTTTAAAAAAATTTTCAACAATAAACTCAACAACATTTTCACATCTTTTCTGCCTTGTTTATATGTATTGTGTTGTTTGTGTGCAAAATCAAAAATATGCGTCGAACTTATATAACAAGTCCAACGCATATTCTATTATTTCAGATACATTATATCATTAAGAATGTTCAGAAATATATATCTTTGCACGGCTCGCAATGACCTTTGCTGTTTCCTCGGCGGTTTTTGTTCCTCCAAAGAATCCGGAAAGCTCCTCATTAATTATTTCGAGAAGGTCATCGTCAGAACGCGATACAGCATTTGCTCCCTTAACAATCTCAAGTGTTTTATCAACAATGCTCTTATCGAACGGGAGATTTGAATTTCTCATGTAGTTGATATATTCTTCACTGTATCCCTGCTGCTTATACCACTCATAATCTTCTTCGGTTCTTTCGTAGAAATAGCTTTCGTTTCCGGCATTTTCAGCGTGTGTTTCAAGCTGTTCAGTATTGACTGAGAAATAGTAGCTTCGTTTTGCAAGTCCTTCATCATTCATGAAATACTTTAGAACTTCCCATGCCTGCTTCTGAACCTGAGAAGTATTGCTTATCGCAAACTCATTATTCGGGTAAATTACAGATCCATTGCCTGAACTTGTAGGATATCCTATCGCTGTTATTTCTGTTGTTGCAAATCCATTCTGTCTGTAATACATATCGGTAAAGCTCGACAGTGTTGTGAATTCAAGAAGTCCAAGATTCTTATAGAATCTCATATCATAGTTCTGCTGCATTTCCTGCTCTAGCTCTGCATCATATGTGTACTGACCGGAATCCATAGTATCATAATACTCTTCCCAATATCCTTTTTCAGAACAGGTTGCAAGATATTTAATAAAATCAATGAATCCCTGAGTTTCAAAATATGTTTCGCCGTTTTCCCAGTTTATGAAAGAATTCATAGCATATCTGAAGAATGTGTTGATTATATCTTCTCTGCCAGCATCAAAGAAGAGCTTCATACCCTCAGGCATATTATTTACTACCTGCATCATTTTTTCAAATGTCCAACCGGGTTCCGAGCCAACAAATTCAGTTTTACCCATAAGTGTTCTGATTGAAAATGAGGTAATCATTGAACAAAGCTTTCCGTCAACGGTACAAGCATCAAGAACATTGCTGAGATATTTAGTGCGGTCGAGTCCGATTTCAGGGTCATCCATGAACTGGTTAAGGTCGGCAAAAACACCTTTCTTAAAATAGCTTTCCACCGGCATGGACGAGGTTAACATTACTATGTCAGGGATTTTTCCTGTAATAATATCGTTATTAAATTTATTTATTCCACCCTTCCATTCGTTTTCGTCGTTATTATACTGGTTATATGTAGTAAGAACTACACGAACTCCTGTATTTTGCTTATTAAAGCCGATTATTGCATTTATAAGGTTATAATTTGAACTAAGTGAGCCAACAGTAACGATTATTTCCTCTTGGAGCAGTTCATCAGGAACTCTTGTCATTATCTGAAGCTCCATATCTCCGTCATCATATTCTGATGAATAAGAAGACATGAGTATTCTTCCATCGGAAAGAAGTTTCAAACCGGATATATCATTCTGTGAAATATCGGAGTTGATAAAGTCCATTTCAACAGATATGGTATCATTCACAACATCGTACACAGAGACACTGCCTGTAGTTCTGTAATACATCTTGTTATCCTTGAATCCGAGTATGTAGTACAAGTTGTTCTGTACGGATGAAGCATTTTCACCACATTCAAACTTCTGACCACTTTCAACATAGATAATTCCCTGCTTTCCATTGCCGTAGTATGAAATATACACACGGTCACCGTCAACAGAAAGTTCGTTTATCCATGAATCAGCATCAAGTTCAAATTTTTCTTTGAAGTTCAGGTCAGAATCAAAAACGATATACATATTTCCGCAAGTCATGTAGTAGTTTCCGTTATCATCAACGACAAAACTGCCGACATATAAATTTTTTTCAGCATCTATCCCTGCCTGCACAAACATATCATTAATATTTGTACTGGAAATAATGCTTCCGTTTGAGTCCACTTGAACAAGGTTATATTTCTGTGTACCTACACCGGTTTCCTCATTCCACTCATATTGATAATAAATCACAGCAATATTACCGTTTGCATCTATTGCCATTGAGTTCATATATCCTTCATCATCAGTAGGAATATCAAAAGTAGAGGTTTCCCCGCTATCTAAATTGATTTTCGTAACGCTGGAAACTGTTGTATATTCGTAGTACCATCCGTTCGGAAGTGATGATGTAGTCTCTTCAACCGGTACCTCTAACTCATCATCAGCAATACCATCTCCAGCAGCATCCGTTATGTCTTCTTCTGTCTCCGCTTCGGTCTCAGTCTCTGCTTCAGTCTCTTCTGTAACAACAATTCCCGCTACATCATAGGAACCATCATCGTTCCAGAAATAGCCTTTGCGTCTTTCAACTTCTTCTCCGGAATCGTTTATTGTAATGGTGTATGTAGTGCTGTATGTAATATAGATATTATCCCCCTTGGCATCCATTCTTTCGATGTATTCAATGCCTTCGGGAATTTTTATTTTTTCTCCGGAATAGACATTTGTACGCTTTGACATCGGAATTTCAGGTTCCTTTTTGGAGCAGGAGGTCAGCGTAGTCGTTGCAAGCATTGTTAATGCAAGAATGCCTGTCAGTAATCTTTTCTTATTCATTGTTATCCTCCAATCATTTATGATATATGTTCATTTGGGTTTAACGGGCGTTTTCTTTTGTGTCGTTTCACACGCTTCTTCTGTTTTTTCTGAGCAAGCCTTTTAATATCATATATAAGCGAATATTCTGAAAACTTAAGAGAAATTATTCCAACAAGAAGCGACACAACAAGCACAACTGCAAATACAACTTCAAATATCATGAATATCGCACAATAGAAGTCGTAAACCCTTGCTTCGTTTTCCCAATAGGGATATTCAATTTTATCCCCACGTATCCACGAATACTTCAAAGTTTTCATATTGTTGTAACGGTTAATCAAAGAAAATCTGCCCGTTACTTCAACAACCCTTGTTGTTTCTTCATTTACAGTTACAGCTCCGTCAAAAATATTCTTTGCAAAGCCCTTAACTGAATTGGGAAGTGCCGTTTCAAATATTGTAATACTGTTATCATTGCCGGCAGTCTTAATATAGCCTGCATAGCTCATGTATATTCTTGGACGTTCGCCATATGTATAGCCATAGATTCCACCATCGGTTTCCGGTTCTGTTACACCGACAACGGTAAATTCCTCGTTTCCGATGGTAACTGTCATGCCTACGATATTCTCTGCACCGAACAACTTCCATGCAAGGTCACGATCAAGCACAACACCCATTGGATTTGAGTTATCGTTCAGAAAATACGAGCCGTATACAAACTTCATCGGGTGGAACACAAAGAAATCACCACCTGCCGCAATAGTCTCAGCAGTAACTGTACTTTTCGGTCCCTTTACACTTACTGTTATGTTGGAACAATATGTATATGCCCAGGATCTTGCACCATCAGCCGGAGTTACAGATGATTCAAGAAGTCCTGAATCTATCGAATTTGCCCATGATAGAGCCTGATCTGATGAAACAGCACTTCCCTCTTCTGCATACATATTAATAACGGCATATTTTTCTCCGTCAGATGACCATCTTTCACCTGCATCAAGGTATTCGAGTTTATTTTTATATTGAATAACAAACAACTCAAATACTCCGATAACAACAAGCGACACAGCGAGAAGTATAGCACATATTCCTGACAGCTTCAGTAATTTTTTATTTACTTTATCGTTCATTTCACATTAATTCTCCGCAAGACGAACCTGCTGACCATCTGTTATCGGAACAGTAGAGTTTGTTATTACAAATTCACCGCCATAGAGACCTGAAACAGCAGACTGTGTATCATCGGATGCAATAACTTCGATATCGTATCTCTTTGCTGTATATCTCACATTAAGGGGAGTTTTCTTTGATTCAACAACAAGGACAAATTTTCCATCGTTATCTTCACGTATCGCAGAATTAGGAAGAACTGAGTCATATGACTGGCTCTTATCACCTATTGAGAAGTTGAGAGTCTGACCTTCAGAAACATCACCTGTTACAGTGATTGTAATTATACGGTTCTTACCCTGTGTAGAAACATCGGAACGCATTGATGTAACTGATGCTTCAATATTCGAGTACCACCATGAATTAACTATGGAGCAAGGTGTTCCGACCTGAATCTTCTTTGCCTGGTCTGCTGCCATGCTTATTTCAACTATGTATCCCTTGTCTGCTATCTCGATGGAAGCTACGGTATTACCACTGGTTACTGATTCACCGGCTGTAAAGTTCACCGATGTTATCTTACCTGCTATGGGAGCTGTAATCTGAGTGGTTTCGGGAGCGTTCTTGTATGCTTCTATCTTTGCTGCAAGCTCATCAAGCTGTTTTTTCTGGTCTTCACGATTTAGCTTTGTAGCAGCTGTTGACTGGTCTTCAGTTGCCTGAGTAATCTTAAGAGATGCTTCAAGGCTTTCTACTGAATCCTGTTGTTTCTTAATCTGGTCGGCAAGTGCTTCGGGAGTAAGTTCTGTGGAAGCATCAGAAAGCTGTTTCTTGAGATTTTCTAGCTCCTTATTGTACTGCTTTAACTGGTCTGCAAGGCTCTTTTCTTCATCCTTGTACGAGGTAAGTATAAGAGTATATTCGTTTACGGTATCCTCAGCAGTGCTTTGCTTGATAAGGGACTCATACTTCGTTTTGGCACTGTTATAGTCAGTTTCGATTTCAGCTAATTTAGCAGCTGCGTCGTCATAATCTTTCTGTGCGGTGGAAAGGTCATAGTCAACGGTGTAATCAACAAGGTCATCAACAGTAGGCATTCCGATAACATAGAGCTTGTCTTCAACTTCTTCGATTTGGTCTTCAATATCGAAAATCTGCTCTTGGTAGTCTTCCATTTTTCTGTTGAAATCACGTGAATACTCCAGTTTATAGCCCTTTATGCAATAATGTCTGATATAATCGCCATTTTCATAATATTCTTGGAGTTCATTAAACGCAGTTTGTGCATCATTCTTCTCTGTATCTGATGCCTCATCGCTATTACGAATTTCATCCAAATCATCCATGAAGTCTTCATAATAACGCTCAATTTCCTTATAGAGCTTATCAAGGGAACTGTTCAGTGTTTTCAGATTCTGTGTAAGTGTATTAGCTTCTGTGACATCACCTGAGATATTCTTTATTTCTTCGAGCTTTTCTTTATAGAAATCTGCTTCTTTTTTAAGAGTTTCGTATTCATCGGACAAATTGTAATACTCTTCCTGAGCTGTGGACAATTTCTCGGAAATAGTCTCGTTTGACAAAACATCTTTTTCGATAAGCGACTTAGCTTCGTTTATTATCGCATTAACTTCGGATATTTTACTTGTTACCTCAGTCTGCTGTTCGGTAAGTGATTCTATCGAATCTTCAAGGGATTCAATCTGACTTTCCAGAACAGTTGTAGTATCAACTCCGGATATGAGGTCGCTATAGTTTTTTTGGAGCTTTGCAAGTTCTTCTTTAGCATTGGCAAGAGTTTTTTCTGCCTCTGCTATTGTTTTATTGGATGTAAGACTTGCTACACTGTCGCTGAGTATACCGAGGTCGTATTCTCTTTTGAGCTTATCGTATTCATCCTGAGCGGTTTTGAGTTGTTCACTTGCTCCGCCCTTGAGTTCAAGTATAGGGTCATCTTTAGCTACAGTCTGACCCTCTTTTACATATACAGACACAACCTTACGTGTCTGTGCCAGTCCGTTTTCGCTTTCGGCAGCATCGGCTTCGTACACTACGTTGTAGCTAGCATTGGCTTTTACAGTACCGGAGGCCTTTATTGCAGTTGAAAGTGTTCCCGGTGATGCATATTTAGCCGAAACCTCGGGGAGCGAATAGTTCAATATTGTATTTGAAAAGAATGTAAGCAACAGAAGTATTACAAGAAAAATAATGGCTGCATTCTTTATCCAAGCTCTGCGGCTTGCTGAATCGTTCGACATAATTATCTCCTTATCGTTATTATTCTCAAATCAACCTGTTACCGATGCAGAATATGCAATACCATCTATAAGGTAATCCTCACTATACAGGAACAACAGAACCGGAGGTACCATATATATTACGGCTATTGCAAGTGCGATACCGGTATCTCCCTCGTTTATCTTCGAGAGAAAAACTGATAGCGGATACAGATCCTGATTGGTAAGAAGTATAAGTGGCTGCTCTACCATGTTCCAGTAATCTATGAAAACGAGTATTGCCACAGAGTATAGTGTACTTTTACAAAGTGGCAGGAATATCCTTGTGAATATACGTATTTCAGAAGCTCCATCAAGCTGTGCGGCTTCTATGATAGATTTCGGTATTCTTTTCATGTACTTAGTAAGAATGAATACAGAAAACGGCGAAAACACACCCGGAAGTATGATAGCCCATCTTGTATCAAGCAAATTCATTTTACTTATCACAAGATAGTTCGGTACAAGTGTTACCTGATAAGGCATTAGCATCAGGATTATGTATGTAAAGAATACAAGTGAGCGAAACTTCGTATTAACTCTTGCTATTGTATATGATGCTCCCGCAGCCACAACCAGCTGGAATATAACTATCGGAAGAACATATATAACAGAGTTCCAAAACTTTATTAGGTACTCAGGACTTTTCAGAAGTACAGTGGCATACTGCGAAAAACTGACCTTATCGGGTATAAGCTGGAGATTTACTTTTTCTGCTATGAAAACCCTGCCACCTCCGCTTGTTCCGAGTCCCGTAAAAACCTTACCATAGTTTGCCGATATCTCAGTGGTTGACATAAACGAGTTTGTCACGGTAAACACTGTCGGGAAAAGGAACAATGCCGCAAACGAGACAAGTATTATCATCGCAAACACCAGAAATAATATCCGTGAGAGCTTTGTTTTTTTCTTTTTTTGTTGTCCTGCTTTCGGAAAGGTAGCAGAATTCAGCTTTATATCTTCTGTCATTCTTCAATCCCCTTTCCGAGATGGTTGTCCACTATAAGCAAAATTGCAATTATTATTATCATTATCAGACAGAGAACAACCGCTGCACTTGAGAGCTTCTGGTATTCAAACTGGCTGAAGGTATTGTTCATAAAATGCTGCAAGGTGTACATCGAGTCATATGGGTAGTTGCCTGTAAGCAAGTACACTTCGCGGAACACCTTAAAAGAGTTTATAAGAGACATTATTGTAACAAAAGATATCGTTGAGGCAAGGTATCTCATCTTTATCATAAAGAATCGTCTAACCGTACCACAGCCATCGAGCATTGCAACTTCTATTATACCTTTAGGAACTGCCGAAAGAGCTGACATGAACATTATCATATTATATCCAATGTTCTTCCAAAGGAACAAAAGCACTACAACAATATAGCCATAATCCGATTTCAGCCATTCGACAGGATCCGCTCCGAAAAGTGATGTGAAGTCATTTATTACGCCATTATAATCGAACAGCACCTGCCATATAAGAATGACTGACGCTGCCGGAACTATCATAGGAGATAGAAATATAGTACGGAATGTACTTTTGTACGGTATATTAGTGTCAAGAAGAACAGCCAGTGCCAAAGACAGGATAACAACGAGCGGTACCGCTGTCAATGAGAATATACCTGTATTCTTCATGGCAAGTTTGAAAGCGGAGTTATTGAACAGCTTCACAAAGTTATCGAGTCCGACAAAATTGGCAGTTGAAGTATTGTCAATAACGGAATAGTAGA
>CAYTLG010000040.1:0-12665 GCA_964438725.1 uncultured Ruminococcus sp.
GTCAGAGTCCGCTGTGCTACCGTTACACAATACCGCTACTTGAAACTGTTTGTTTCGTTTTCTTTTGTTTATCTTGGGTTGCTCCCCTCAACGTGTTATATTATACATCATTCTCGTTTGTTTGTCAATACCTTTTTTGAAATTTTTTTGATTTTTTTGAAGTTTTTTTCTGAACCATTTTGGACGACAAAAAAACGGCATCAAATGCGACTTTGACACCGTTTCATATTATTTAAGAATTACTTCTTCAGTGTGTTATGAGCGAGACCGAGCATATCTTCAAGTGAATGAGTGCATTCAAGCGTATTAGCCTGAGCTTCGGATTCGTTCTGACCGTTTGCGAGGATATAGAACTTAATCTTGGGTTCTGTACCTGAAGGACGTGCAACAACAACACAGCCATTCTCAGCCTTGTAGTACATTACGTTAGACTTAGGAAGACCTGTTCCTACTACTTCGCCTGTAAGCATATTCTTGGATGTTTCAGCAAGATAGTCACGGATGTTTACGACACGGCTGCCTGCAATATTTTCGGGAGTCTCAGCACGGAGCTTTTCCATGAGAGCTGCAATCTTTTCCTTGCCGTCAATTCCTTCCATGTATATCTCAGCGGAGTTTTCCATGTAGAAACCATACTTGGTGTAGAGATTCTCAACAGCGTCAATAAGAGTCATGCCTTTAAGTGAGTAGTATGCTGCCATTTCACAGATAAGCATGGAAGCAACAACACCGTCCTTGTCTCTTGAGTAGGATCCCTTCATATAGCCATAGCTTTCTTCGTATCCGAGAAGGAATGAACCCTCTCCCTTAGCCTCATGTTCACCGATAACTTCGGCAATGAACTTGAAACCTGTAAGTACGTTATAGAGTTCGACATTGTGAACTTCGCATATCTTTGTTGCCATTTCGCTTGTAACGATGGTCTTGATAGCGTATGCATCCTTAGGCATCTTGCCCTGTTCTTCGAGAGCACAGAAGATATAGTCAAGGAGAAGGGAACCCATCTGGTTACCAGTAATGCACTTGAACTCACCGTTTTTGTCTCTTGCCATAACACCGACACGGTCACAGTCAGGGTCATTTGCTATGATAAGGTCTGAGTTAACTTCCTTTGCGATTTTGATACCTTCTGCGAATGCTGCGGGATATTCAGGGTTAGGTTTAGAAAGTCCGGGGAAGTTTCCGTCGGGCTTAATCTGAGCTTCTACGAGGGAGAGGTTTTTGATACCAATACGGCGGAGAACCTCAGGAACTATTCTGTAACCTGCACCGCAAAGAGGAGTATATACAACTTCGAGATTGTCGGCGGCTTTTTTAATTACATCGGGATATACCTGCTCTGCGATAACATTCTTCATGAATATTTCGTCAAATTCAGCACCTACCATTGTGATGAGTTCTTCATTAGACTGTTCTCTTGTGGGAACACCTTCGAAGATATCTGTTGCGTGAATGTATGAAGAAACGTAGTCTGCCATCTGAGAAGTAGGCTGAGCACCGTCTTCCCAGTAGAGCTTGTATCCATTGTATGCGGAGGGATTGTGTGAAGCTGTGATATTAATTCCGGCAATGCATCCGAAATAACGTACACCGGCTGAAAGCATAGGAGTAGGACGAAGTTCATCGAACATATAGCACTTGATTCCGTGAGCAGTGAGAACTTCTGCACAGCGTCTTGCGTAGAGCTGAGAGTTGTTTCTGCTGTCGTAACCGAGCATTACACCACGATTTTTTGCATCCTCTCCGAGAGATTCAATGACTCTTGCAACGCCCTCGGTGGACTGTGCAACAGTGTAGATGTTCATCATGCCACAGCCGGCACCCATCTTAGAGCGGAGACCACCTGTTCCAAATTCCATATAGGAATCGAAACGCATTTTGATTTCATCCTTATCGTTTTCGATAGCTCTAAGTTCTTCCTTTGTTGATTCGTCTACCTTGTCAGACTCAAGCCACTCAAGGTATCTTTTCATGCATTCTTCCATTTATATTATCCTTTCAATTGTTGGTAATATTATAGCTCCCGATGATATCGTGTCGTATTCTGGAGCCTTCAAGAAACAGACGCAGGGCATTTATATCCGAATTGCTCATATCAAGCTGTAATATAAGCCCGTATCTGTCATCCGTGTAATCGAGGGGATACGAATTCATCATAATTATCTCGGCTCCTAAAAGCTCGAGTGAATGAAGAAGAGTTCCGCACATCTTAGTATCTGTAAGAACGACTGAAATATCCATAAATCTTCCGTTCATTTCAGGCGGCAGATTCTTTGAAGCAAGTGCATAACGCATTACCGCTTCATCGTTCATCGTGACGTTGCAGGCGGAGACTATTCTGAGGTCATATTTCAGCAGCAGCTTATACAGAGACATGAGAGTGCCGTCCCTGGAGTTGTATATTGGCAACATTGCGTGTGAAGCACGTTCGTAATATACCTCTTCGCACGGTTCGCTGAATCCGCTGAAATATACTGCCGTTACAAAATTAAAACTGCGTGAAAATACGCTGTATGCTTTGTCGGCAAATGAGTTTCTGAGATATGCAACTTTAGGGGGCTGGGATGATACCTCACGATTGGATATTCTGTCATCGTCGAAGTCAAACCCGCCAATAGACGCAAATTCACGGCAGAACGTAGCAAATTCAGACGGCGAACCGGTTATGTTATCATCGCCTGCAAGTTCACAGAATAAATCATACACGTCACTGCTGTTTGTGTGACCATGCTTTTTTTCGCAAAAGGCTACGGCTGCATCGTGATATGATATGTCAAGTATGTTTCTTGCCGCTTTTACTTTATTTAAAGCAAAGGTAGTATTTTCTCTCAGAACATCACTCATCAGAGCTTGCCGAGTATGTCATAGCTTTCACCGAGGAATGCAAGAAGCTCATCGGAGGTAAGCTGTCTCTGTGAGAGTGAAGAGAGCATATAAATTTGACGTGCTATGAGTTCAGCATCTTCTGTTTTTCCTTCGTCAGAAAGAGCAGTGAGCTTTGAGATAAGCGGAGAAGCTGTGTTGAGGATAAGAGTTTGTTCAACAGGCATATCTCCACCCATTTTGTAGAGCTTCATCATATCATTCATTCTGCGTGAATCTTCAGAAAGATTGAGGATAGCGGGAGTTTTTTCATCCTTGAGACGTTCAAACTTTACAGTTGTGTTTTCGCTGGCTATCTTTTTGAACAGCTCTTCAAGTGCGGGAACAGCTGTGTTGTCACCGTCAGCCTTAAGAACATCAGCAATTTCAGAGTCGATTCTTATGAATTTTACGCCCTCTTTATTAGTTTCAATGGTATTAATGAACTGAGTGTCGATAACACGGTCAAGCAGTACAACTTCAATACACTCATCCTTGAACATCTTTACATACTTGGACTGTGCAGTAACGTCGGATGTGTAGTATATCTTGTTCTCGTGCTTTTCTTTTGCACCATCGAGGTACTCGTCAACTGTCTTGAATGTGCCGTCAGTTGTTTCAAAGAGTATGCTGGAAGATACCTTGTCATAGAATTTGCGGTCTCTCATACATCCGTATTCAACGAATGTCTTGAGGTCACGCCAGATATCCTCATAGCTCTTACGATCGTTCTGGAACATCGAGTTGAGCTTATCCGCTACTTTCTTGGTTATATGAGCAGATATTTTGGAAACATATCCGCTATTCTGGAGGTAGCTTCTTGATACATTAAGAGGAAGCTCAGGACAATCAAGCACACCTTTGAGCATAAGAAGATATTCCGGTATAACTTCTTTGATATTGTCTGCTACGAATACCTGGTTATAGTAGAGCTTTACTTGTCCTTCAAGACTTTCAAATTCACTGCCTATACGAGGGAAATAGAGGATACCTTTGAAGTTGAGAGGATAGTCTGCCTTGATATGAATATGGAAAAGCGGTTCTTTCCAGTCATTGAATACCTTTCGGTAGAAATTCTTGTATTCTTCCTCAGTGCAGTCTGAAGGATTCTTGAGCCAAAGCGGTTTTGTGTCGTTTATAGGTTTAGGCTCCTTCTTTTCTTCATCCTTGCATTCTTCGTAGTCGCAGTTATCATCGTGCTTTTCGCCTGCATCGAAATATATTTCTTCAGGCATGAACGCACAGTATTTTTCAACGACTTCACGGAGCTTATATTCGGAAAGATATTCCTTACCTTCATCGTTGGTGTGCATTACAACAGCGGTACCGAATTTACCAATGAGTTCTTCCGCTTCTTCACGGTCAAAGTCATCTGAAATAACGTAGTTTCCGTCCTCAGAGCAGCTCCATTTAATGAAATCACCGCCTGTGTATGAACGTGTTATTACGTCAACAGTGTCACTTACCATGAATGAAGAATAGAATCCGAGACCGAAATGACCGATAATACCGTTATCAGCAGCATTTTCACCCTCGTACTTCTGAATGAAGTCAAGAGCACCTGAGAGAGCTATCTGACAGATGTACTTTTTAAGCTCTTCTTCAGTCATACCAATACCATTATCAACAACGGTAATAGTAGACTCGTCCTTGTCAAGGATTATCTTAATTTTCGCACCTGTCATATCGACATCGGCCTGACCGAGAGAATTGAGTCTTCTCAGCTTTGTTATAGCATCGCAAGCATTTGATACTATCTCACGGACGAATATTTCTTTTTCAGAGTAAAGCCACTTTTTGATTATAGGAAAAATGTGTTCAAGCTCAATAGAAATTCCACCGTGCTCAACATTTTCTGACATTTTATATTACCTCTTTTATTAATTGTAATATTATGAGGATAAAATACCTCACTATCCATTATATAACAAATGAATTGTATTGTCAATAAGTGTCACAAATGCTATGTTAAATTTTGCCGAAAAGTTCACATTTGAACAAGAAATGTGATGGTGAATATAGTATTATACAAAAAGAAAACAGTTGCCGCCTTTTTCTAATTTAATTAGTTTGGATTTATAGAGCTTCTTTTGTTGTGTAAATCGTTAATAATCTCCCTTTCGTTTAACTTCATACCAAGGTTGCAAGCTGCTTTGTGCCACACTTCTTCGTTACATTGGCCACCTGTTTTTTCGACATATTTAAGAAGATCCATAACGCATTCTTTCCCTGTAATGATGTCGTACAATATGCCAATTGCCCAGTATTTTGCATAATCTACGAGACTACTTGAAAATTGAGAATGTATAACCTTTTCAATATCATAAGGAACTTCACGTAATATGCAGGAAAGTTCACCATCAGATATATCAAGCAGAGCATATTTCGCAAAATTTGTTCCAAAGTGTGGGAGACCTACTGAACCCGGATTTATGATGGTTTTGCTGTCCTCTTTATGTATGTATTGTATGTGGCTGTGTCCTGTAAGGAGATACTTACACTTCATTTGCGGTAGTACATCAGCAATATGTCCGTCTTTGTTATCAAAATAATACCTGTCATTTTTAGCCGTTGAATGAGCTATTTCAATAACAACTCCATTTATCTCAATAATTTCTGAGATGTTCAGCCTTTTGAAAAACTCAATGTCGTTTTTTATAAGATGTTCGTAGGTATATAACAGAGAACCGGATTTGGAGCCTCTTGAAAAATTGACATTACCGTTATCGCAATCCATCATATATCTCTCGCGATTGCCACGCAGACATACGGTATGGAAGTTTGAGCGAATATCATATACAAGCTCCATTGTTTTATTTGGTTCGGATAGGTCAGAAACATAATCGCCGAGAAAAACAAATGAGTCGGCACCACACATTAAAGCATCTTCAAAACAGGTTTTGAATGCAAGGTAATTCGAGTGTATATCCGACATCAGTGCTACCTTTCTTGCGGATAACCTGCTAATATTCATTATATACCTCCGAAATTGACAGTATGTTTATTATATCATGCAATATAGAAGTTATCAAGTATAAAAACAAAACGGACTACATTCAACCGAAGTCGAATATAGTCCGCTATGTTTAAAATTATCCCCGAACCCGCCCTTACTGCAATGTCAACGTATGGTGAAAAATATGATTTGTATGATTGCGAGTGTAAAAATGCTGAGTAAAACATTTATAAGTGGGAATCGAACCCGACGCACACTCCGATACGTAATCCAGATAGTTAGCTTCACATCTCAAGCTAAGAGTCTACGCTCGCCCATTGCGGTTTGACCAAAAAATCAGATTAGATCGGTAGTCCAGTTAATACCCTGGATCTGTGTGTCAAGCTCACGCAGCTGCTTAGAAAGCTCATCAATTTGCTTTTGCAGAGAGGCAACATTGACAGTACTTTTTACAACTATCTCGCTTCCTCTTGAACGCATCCACTTTGAACTTGCAGAGTTTAGAAAATCTCTGAGAATGTTAACCTTCTGTGAAAGACAATCTCTAAGTGCGAGCATTTCAGTCACGGTAATACCGTCAGTTACAGTGTTCGCATTTGTGAGATTGATACTTGCTACAAGCTCACAGAGACGTTTTTCAAGACGGTCAAGCTCCTCAATAAGCTCAATCGGGTCTTCAGAAGGAGTTTCACCTTCCTGAACAAGGGCGTTATTGGAGAGTCTGTCCCTGAGTTGGGAGATTCTTTTCTGTATATCCGCTCTTTCTATGAGAGCTTCCGCTATTTTCATAGCACACCTCCGATTTGATTTGACTCAGAGAGTATACTCTTCGCCGTTTTCTATGTTGAGCCAGATAAAACTTCCGTTTTCATAAACGAGTGCGGAATGCTTTGTCATGTTTTTAGGAATTGATACTGAACCCGGATTGAGATATCTTACGCCTTCGTTCATGAAATCGTGGGGTATATGAGTGTGACCTGTAATATAAACATCGTTCTCATGGAGCTTGGGTTCATCTCTATGACCGTGTGAAAGGTATATGGTGTGCTGTCCATCAAATATTACGCCGTAGTCTGGGGTTGCTGTGAAATCGAGCATGAGACTGTCTACTTCGGCTTCACAGTTGCCTCTTACAGCTATGATATTTCCGGCATATTTGTTAAGCATAGCCGCTACCTCTTTCGGGGCATATTCCTTAGGGAGATCGTTTCTCGGACCATGATAAAGTATATCGCCGAGAAGAACAAGCTTGTCTGCTTTTGATTCTGCATATCTTTCAAGCATAATACGAGTAAAATATGCGGAACCGTGTAGGTCTGATGCTATAAAGAGTTTCATAAATTAACCTAAGTTATACTTTTTGATTTTTTCCTTGAGGAAGTCAACAGCGAGAGCAATGTCACGTTCGGGAGAATCGCCAACTTCACGTTCGATTGTGAGGAATCCGTTAAATCCTGTTTCGGCAAGAGCAGGGAGATATACGTCGAAGTTTACGTCACCTGCACCGAGAGGAAGTTCAAGATACTTCATGCCCATGTCTGCGAGAGCCTGGTGTTCCTTAGCTTCTTCGCCAACGCTGATTTTTTCTTCAATCTTCTTCTTGAGCATGATACCGTCTTTTGCATGTGTGTGAACTACATACTTTCCGAGATATTTGAGAGCGTTCTCAGGTCTGTCATCAACACACATTACGAGGTTAGCAGGGTCAAAGTTAACTCTTACACCGCCTGCTCCAAGAGAATCGAGGAAGTTTGCGAGTGTTTCACCCGGTTCGGGACCTGTTTCAACAGCGAAAGCAGAACCAACGGAGTCAGCGTATTCGGCGAGTTCACGGCAAGCCTTACGCATGATTTCTGTGGTCTTGTTTTCCTCAGCGGGAACAGTACCGATGTGAGTTGTAACGATGTTGCATTCGAGCTTCTTTGCAAGGTCAAGAACTCTCTTGGATTTTTCAACATAAATCTTGTTGCTGTCCTCATTCATAAAGCCATGGCCAAAGTCACCGCAGATAGCAGAGAATACGAGACCATTTGACTTAACGATGTCGAGAGCGGTCTTGAGCTGTTCGTCCGTAACGGTGTCTACACAGAGATCGCCGTATGTTGCATATGCCTGGATACCTTCAATACCGAGAGAAGCAGCCTTTTCTACACCGCCTCTGAATCCGAGTCTGAACGATTCAACCATTGCACCGATTTTCATTTGTTTGTCCTCCTGAAATGTCAGAAATATTTAAATAAATTAAATTATTTTCAGATGTTGCGTCTTATTTTTTGCTCCCTGATATCGGAGCCTTTGAAAACAAGAGGTTTGTAGTCACCGAATATTCTGCTGATTATACGGTCAGAATATCTCTTGCGAAGCTCCTCACGAGGAAGATTTGTGCTTATTATCGTTGATTTGTGCTGTATCATACGTTGATTTATTACGTTGTACAGACATGACACTATAAAATTGTTGGTCATTTCACAGCCCAAGTCATCTATGAGTAGTAGGTCACATTCAGTGTACTTATCAAACTCATATCCAGCATCATAGTAGCTGTTTCTGTTGAATTTCTTTTCTTCATAGTCGGAGAAAAGGGTTAATGCTGACTCATATACTACGTAGTGTCCCTTAGCAATGACTGCCTGAGCAACTGCCGATGAAAGATGTGTTTTGCCAAGTCCCGTAGCTCCGATAAAAATATAGCTGTCGGATTTGGATGGAACAAAGCCGTTTGCGAATTCTTTCAGAATCTTTAAATTTTGCTCCATAAAGAAACGCTCGTTACCTGTGTAGAAGTCAAGAGAGAAAGTGTCAAAAGTCTGATTTGCTATGAGGGAATACAAGCCTGAGTTTTCAAGAGTGGCAGAAACTATTTCTTTTTTAAGACATTCACAAAGGTCAATACCGACATAACCAGTGTCGGAGCATTTGTCGCAGTGATATTTTATATCACAATAATCTGACGGATATCCATGTGACACCAAAAACTGCTTCTTCGCAATAACAAGCTGTTCATACTCATGATGTATCGCATCTATGCTTTCGGATTCCAACATTTTTCCAAGTGAAACGGCCATGATTCTAGGCCCGGTTCCGGCAATTCTTTCGGTGATACTTTTGAACTCCGGATATGCGGATACGACTTCCTTGACATGATTTTCGTATTCCGATATACTGTTGCTTCTGTGGGCGGCGATTATATCTTTTGCACGCCTTATATTTTCTCTTCTTCCCATATCACCTATTTATTATCCTTATACGAACGCAGGAGTGCTGCTTCATAGAAATCATCCGTAGAAAAACTCGACTCACGAACAGAGCCTTCACGCTTTTTTTGACGCTCTGCTTCTGCTGCTTCTATCTCACTGATAATAGTATACCCTGCAACGAACCAATTGTCAAGTATTGCGTTGGCATAATTTAGACTCGGTTTATCTGTTTGAGCAACTGTTCTCTCATAAGCGGCCTTTATTATGTCATTTGAGAACTTGTATTTGTCATGCCATGTTATTATTATTTCTTTTTCTTTAGAAATCAAGGCACGCTTGCCGATTCCGAAAAGGTCACGTACGAACGCTTCAAACGGAACTCTTTCTTCGATAAGTTTAAGTTCGTCTTCAAGTGCTTCGTATGTTATTACATTACTGTCAAAAAAGTGCAGTGCCAGCTGTTCTATGTATCTGACAGATGCTTTGTGCATCTGAACTGCATGAGTGCATAGCAAAAGAATGTATTCGTCTGATAAGGCAAGGTGATCTGTGAGACCTATTATGATTGCAGTTTCCTGAGCGTTGAATACCTTTCCGAGTATTTGCTGGCAAGTGTTGATAAGCTCAAATGTGCCTTTTTTCTTTTCGATTATTTCGCTCATTTCATCGGAGGTATATCCTGGAAGTGCGGAGTGGAGAGTTGTACTGTGATCGCTTCGTTTGGCTGTCAGCTTTTTTTCAGGCTGTTTTGCCTTTTTTGTCACCTTATTAGCAGGAATGGACTCTGCCATTATTGCACCTGCTTCTGTCCATGAATCAATGGCACGTCTAAATGCATTTTCAGTCATATCCAGTTCTTTACAGATTTCAGACGTTTCAAATTCAGGTTTTGCAATAACCGCAATAAGTACCGAAAGTTCTTCTTTTGTGGCTGTTGATAACTTTTGTAAGACCGCTTCTGCCGGAAGTGTTATCAGTCGGTTTTTATATATTGGTGTGATTTTCATACTGTATATCAGCTTAATGCTTGGCTTCCTTTTTCAGTTTTTCGAGATATTCGTAAGCTCCATCATCTGAAGCACAGGCATCAAGGTCAATATCAGCGAAAATACCGTTTTTGTACATATGATACGCACGTGCGGCAATCATGGCAGCATTATCTCCGCACAGCGAAAGTGATGGAACAACAAATCTTACTCCATGAGACTTGCACATATCTCCTACGGCACGTCTGAGATGGCTGTTTGCAGCGACACCGCCGGCCATAACAAGAGTTTTTATTCCTGTATCTGTAAGTACAGATGAAACTTTTTTTGTGATACCACCACAGACGGCCTTTGTGAATGCACCTGCTATTTCACATTTGGTATCCTCAGGAATGTTATCCGTTTTGGCTTTCTGTTTTTCATTGTGAATATGATTGATAACAGCTGTTTTTAGTCCGCTAAACGAAAAATCGTATGATGAATCATGTACAGCAGGGGAAGGAAAAGAGATAGAATCCTTCTGAGAATAATCGAATTTTTCAAATGCTTTTGTTGTGAGCTTGTCCATTGCAGCTCCGCCGGGATATGGCAGACCCATTACACGACCGACTTTGTCAAATGCTTCACCGCAGGCATCGTCACGTGTACCGCCAATTTCTGTGAAATCAAGGTAATCGGCTACCTTATATATTGATGTATGACCACCGGAAACAGCAAGAGCAATGAACGGCGGTTTTAAATCTTCATTTTCAACATATGCCGCAGAAAGATGACCCTCGATGTGCTGAACCGGAATTATAGGACAGTTTGCACGATATGCAAGAGCCTTTGCAAAATTTACACCTACAAGAAGTGGGCCTATCAATCCCGGAGCAAAAGTAACAGCAACGGCATCTATATCAGATACTGTTATTCCGGCCTGTTCAAGAGCTTCGTGTGCTACAGAGGATATTACTTCGCAGTGTGCACGGCTTGCTATTTCCGGAACTACACCACCGTATAATGCGTGGGTTGCAACCTGAGAGGCTATTATATTTGATAAAACTTCAATTTTTTCGTTGTGAGCTTTTATGACTGCCGCCGAGGTCTCGTCACATGAGCTTTCTATTGCAAAAATATACATTGTACACCTCAAAGAAATTTTTTCTGCATAAGTACTGCATTTTCACGTGGGTCGGTATAGTAGTTCTTTCTTATTCCGATAGGTTCAAATTTATGCTTTTCGTAGAGTGAGCGTGCGGGAGTGTTTGACTCTCTGACCTCAAGAAACATATCTGTAACGCCTTTTGTAGAACAAAGTTCAATGGCATCTGTTATCAATGCGTTTCCCAATCCTAGCTTTCTATACTCACTGGAAACTGCAATGTTCAACAGTTCGGCTTCTTCGCCTATTATCATGACACAGTAGAATCCGCATACTACATCATCTTCATTTATCGTTTTGAGATAAAAACTGTCGTTTTCCAGTGAGGAGATAAACATTTTCTCTGACCACTGACAGGTAAAAGACGAATTTTCTATGTTAACAATCGCTTCTATGGAGCCTATATCAGCTGTTTTAATTTCATACATAATGCTTAACCTATGTAGTCAGCAAGAACCTCATCGATTCTTACGCTTCTTTTGGTAGTACGGTCATATATGAATTTACCTTCTTCAAATTCGCCATATGTGAGGTTGTAATAGATATGTGGATATTTATCCTCAGAGTAGAATTTCAGTTCATATGTCTCTATTGAGTTTATGAGCGGCCATTCCTCGTATTCACCATTTTCAAAGAGATCAACCAACTTTGAAACAACAGCCTCGTTTTCTACTGTTGCAAGAGCGTATGTGATTGTGTCACCTGTGCAGATGTACACCTTTGTGGGTTCAAGCTCGGAAAGTGTAGGGAGGGTTATATCGGTTGAATAGAATATCGTTGTGGCACTTCCTGCATATTCCTGAGTGAGCCATTCTTTGGGGTCAAGTCCTGCTATTTCATAAAGAATGAGGTCGGTTTTTTTGTAATAACCGAATTGTTCACCGACTGATACAGGTTCGTAGTTTGTAGGTGCCGCATAATATTCGAGCTTCTGTCCTTTATTTATCAGCTTTCCGTCTTCATACTTGAAATTTACAAGTGATGCTGAACAAGCCGAGAAAGAAAGAAGGGAAGCGGCAGTCAATAGTAATGCGATAATTTTTTTCATGAAAAAGAAATTCTCCTAATATAATATTACATCAATAACCGAGAATGCCGGATAGGCTATCGTCATCGTCTATCCAGTCAGTTACGGGAATTACACGATATTCATCCTTTGTATCACGTATGTATACCATTGAAATTCCTGAGTTGATGATAAGTTTTTTACACATCATGCAAGAATTTGTTCCTGCTATTATGTCACTCGTTTTTGGGTCTGTACAGCACATATACAGTGATGAACCAAGCATATTCTCACGTGAAGCAGAGATTATAGCATTAGCTTCACTGTGTACAGAACGACATAGTTCGTAGCGTTCACCTCGCGGAATTCCAAGTTTTTCTCTTGTGCAGTTCTGAAGATCGGAGCAGTTTTTGCGTCCACGTGGTGCTCCATTATAGCCGGTGGCGATTATTACGTCGTTTTTTACTATGATTGCTCCGTAACGCTTACGTATGCAGGTGCTCCTTTCAGATAC
>CAYTLG010000041.1:0-12443 GCA_964438725.1 uncultured Ruminococcus sp.
CGTCTTATCTTACCACTGATAGTCTTGGGAAGTTCGGGCAGGAACTCAACTATTCTCGGATACTTGTAAGGAGCTGTATGTTCCTTTACATAGTGCTGTATCTCTTTTATAAGTTCAGGAGAACCTTCTTTACCCTTAACAAGTACGATAGATGCCTTTACTACCTGACCTCTAACGGGATCGGGAACTGCCGTAACCGCACATTCAAGAACATAAGGAAGCTCCATGATAACAGACTCAACCTCAAACGGACCTATGCGATAGCCGGATGACTTGATTACATCATCGTTTCTTCCGACATACCAGAAATAACCGTCCTCGTCACGCCATGCAGTATCACCTGTGTGATAATAACCATCATGCCATGCTTCACTAGTTGCCTCTTCATTATTGTAATATCCCTTGAACAGACCACACGGAGCCTTGTCACCTGTCTTTATTACAATCTCACCTGTTTCACCGACTTCACATGACTTTCCTTCAGGGGTAATGATATCAACATCATACATCGGAGACGGATGTCCCATTGAACCGGGTTTCGGAGTATCACCTACAAAGTTACCGATAACAAGAGTCGTCTCTGTCTGACCGAATCCTTCCATAAGAGAAAGTCCGGTGTATTCCTTGAACTTGTAGAATACTTCAGGGTTGAGAGCTTCACCTGCTATTGTTGTGTGCTTGAGGGATGAAAGGTCATAATTTTCAATTCCCTCCTTGATGAAGAAACGGAACATAGTCGGCGGAGCACAGAAAGTAGTTATATTATATTTCTTAAAGAGAGGAAGAATATCTGCTGCATCGAACTTATCGAAATCATAAGCAAATACGCAGCTTTCACAGAGCCACTGACCATAGAGCTTGCCCCAAAGAGCCTTACCCCAACCTGTATCTGAAATAGTGAAGTGAATACCATTCGGGTCTACATTGTGCCAGTATCTCGCAGTTATATAATGACCGAGAGCATATTTATAGCTGTGAGCAGCGATTTTCGGATAACCCGTAGTACCACTTGTGAACAGCATGTACATTGTTGCATTACCGCACGCACCTTCAGGACGTTCAAATGTATCAGGGAATGCTTCAAATTCTTCATCAAATGTGTGCCAGCCATCACGTTTTCCGTTTACTATTACCTTTGTGATATCCTGCGGAACAGTCTTTGCTGCATTTTCTGCGTGCATAGCGGTTTCGCCGTCAGCAGTACATATAACAGCACTAACATGAGCTGCCTTGTATCTGTAATCAAAGTCATGCTCAACAAGCATATGTGTAGCGGGAATAGCAACGGCACCGATTTTATGAATCGCAAGAGAAGCTATCCAGAACTGCCAGTGTCTCTTGAGAACGAGCATTACGGTTTCGCCCTGCTTGATTCCAAGAGAAACGAAATAGTTTGCGGCCATGTTTGAGAGACGTGAGATATCGCTGTATGTAAATCTTCTCTCATTCTTATCGTGGTCAAGGTGAAGAAGTGCGAGCTTATCGGGAGTTTTTGCCGCAATCGCATCTACTGTATCAAATGCAAAGTTATATTTGTCCTCGTTGTGGAACTGAATCTTTGTGAGCTTACCGTTTTCCTCGGTGCATTCAATGAATCTATGTGCAACAGGGTCTTCGGGAAGCGGCGAAAGTGTATTTTCGTCAACGACTCTCTTTGTTTCTTCCTCAAAATGTTCGGGATAATCGTAAGCATTTCCGCTTGAAGCGATTACGACAGCAAGAAATTCACAGTCCTCTTCGTATGCTATCATTCCGTGGGGCTTTGAGGAATCGTAATAGATAGAATCTCCGACTTCAAGAACCTCGGTGTGTCCGTCTATCTCGACCTTGAGCTTACCGGAAAGAATGAAGTCGTATTCCTGACCTTCGTGACAGCTGAGCTTTATCGGAGCATCAGCCTCTTCGGGAGAATATTTTGCCTTTACTCTGAACGGCTCTGCTCCCTTGTTTTTGAAGAGAGGTGCAAGGTTGTTGTACTTAAATCCACGTCTTCTGACAATTGGAAGTCCGCCACCGTTTCTTGTTACATTGTACTCTTTAAGTGTAGGGCTCTGTCCTTTGAGAAGGTCGGTAGTATCTACCCCGAATCTCGCTGCACATTTATAAATAAATGTAAATGTAAAATCGGCAGCTCCTGACTCAAGCTCACGATATGTCTCAAGGCTCACACCTGTGCAGGCGGCCATTTCCTCCTCTGATATCTCGCAGACAAGCCGTGTTTCCTTTATACGGCTCGCAACTTCATGAATAATGTTTTCCATATTGCTTCTCCTCCGTTTAAAAGTTTTTTGTCAGGCGGAAAAAATAAAAAGTCCGCCTCTATCTTTGAGACGAACTTAATAAATTCGCGGTACCACTCAAATTGCATATTTCTATGCCACTCATCGGACTCAAACAAGTCCTGTGCAATAACGCTGCACTTACGGGGAACTATTACTCAGCCGAAAAGCCTTTCCTTTCCCGACTCGGAAGTGATAAGCCATGATCGTTTCCATATCCGTATTCCACCCTCACGGACTCTCTGTAATGGTATCGTGATCTGCCTGTCTTCGTCACAGTCATTACCGGAGCAAAAATCTCTCGCCCCGATTCTTGTTTTTTAGTATATCACTCCATCCGAACTTTGTCAAGTAGAAAATTGTATTTTTTTACATTTTTTTAGCACACTACCATGTCATACACTTGCAAAAAGTATTAACCTGTGCTATACTGAAACTGACAAACTTGAAAGGATTATTACAAATGAAATACAAAACCGAACTTCATTGTCACAGCAAAGATGCAAGCGGCTGCTCACATGAATCCGCAGAGGGAATCGCAGAAAAATACTATGCCGCAGGCTACACAACGATATTTCTGACAAACCACTTCATTCCAGCTGCAGGAGATGCAGAAAACTGGGAAGCAAAAATCGAAAGAAGATACCATGCCCTTGAAATTCTAAAAACTGCCTCCGCAGGACGAATGAATATCCTGATGGGACTCGAATTCAGATTCACACAGAATATCAACGACTACCTTGTATACGGTTTTGACCGTGAATTTCTTTCATCACATCCTGATATGCTCACTCTTGGAGTCAAAGGTTTCACAGAACTTGCACGTGAAAACGGCATTATAACGATACAGGCTCATCCCTTCCGTTTCGGAATTACCGTTACCAGACCCGAATACGTTGACGGAATCGAAACCTATAACGGACACCCCGGTCATAACTCCAATAACGATATAGCAAAGGCATGGGCTGAAAAATACGGTAAGATTCAAACTTCAGGAACAGACCATCACGACCCCCATCACAAACCGAACGGCGGAATCATGACTGACTTCCCGATAGAAAGCGAAAAACAGCTCGTAGAAGTTCTGAAAAGCGGCAACTACGAACTTATCCGTGAATAAAACAAAAAGCTCCGTAATCCACAAAAAAGGACAAACGGAGCTTTTTTATCGGAATGACAGGATTTGAACCTGCGACATCTTGCTCCCAAAGCAAGCGCGCTACCAACTGCGCTACATCCCGATTGCTATTAATTATATCGCATAGTTTAAAAATTGTCAATACCTTTTCACATTTTTTCAGCACTGCTTGATTTTTGCACTTCATAGTGTTATAATTAGTTGAAATAATATGACATCTGCGAAAGGAGATTCAAATGGCACAGAAAAACAAAATCACATTCACAGTGCGTATTGACGAAGAACTTTACAAAAAAATGCTCGCAACAGCAGAAAACGAGGGACGTGACCTCAACAATCACCTCCTCCACCTTATCAGAACCAACGTCGCATACGAAGAACGTATTCACGGAAAGATAGATACTTCAAAAGTGAAGCTTCCCGAAAACATGCAAAACGACACCGTAGGCGACTGATTTTTACATTTTAGGAGACAAACTATGGCAAACGACAAAAAGAAAAGCACTTTTTTCAGTGAATTCAAGACCTTCATCGCACGTGGCAACGTAATCGACATGGCAGTCGGTGTTGTTGTAGGTTCTGCTTTCACTGCAATCGTCAATTCCGTCGTACAGGGAATCATCAACCCTCTCATCGGTAAGCTCATGGGCGGACTTGACCTCTCACAGTACAAAATCGTTCTTACCGAAGCAACGGAAGAAGCTGCGGAATGTGCGATTATGTACGGTACTCTCATCCAGAATATCATCAACTTCCTTATAGTTTCTCTCTGCGTATTCTGCGTAGTAAGAACACTTAACAAGGCTAAGGATGCATTTGAAAAGAAGAAAGTTGAAGAGGAAGAAAAGCCCGCTGAAGAACCGAAGCCCGCTGAACCCTCCGAAGAACTCCTTCTTCTCCGTGAAATCAGAGATTCACTCAAGAAATAATTATTTCGTAAGACTATGAGGTGACTTATGAAAAATGTATTTGACATAACAGAATTCGGTGCCGTATCCGACGGTGTTACCGACTGTACAGCAGCAATATAGACAGCTCTCGACCGTGCAGGCGAAGTCAGAGGATGTGTCAAAGTACCTCCGGGAACCTACCTCACAGGCGAGCTTCACATGAGATCCCACACAAGACTCGAAGGATATTCCGCATGGAGCTTTAGAGACGACGGAATCTCGATACTCAAGCTGAATGATGAAAATGCACGTTGTCTGCTCAATATAACAGGTGCATTCGGATGCTCAGTGTCGGGAATCTCGATAAACGGCGGAAACCTCGGAAAAAATGTCCACGGTGTATATCTCTATTGGGATAAATACAACGGCGGCAGCGAAGAAGATACACCAACTCTTGATGATTGCCGTGTCGGATATTTCACAGGAGACGGGGTTCACCTTGAACATATCTGGTGCTTCTCTATCCGTCATTCCATGCTTCATCGCAATGGTGGAACTGGACTTTACATTGACGGTTGGGACGGATTTATAATCGACAACTGGTTCACAGCAAATGCAAACTGCGGTGTTCTTGGTGGTCCGTGTTGTGCTTCCGTAACAATGACCGGAAACCGTGTCGAATGGAACCGCAGAGCAGGCTTCAAATTCCCTGCCGGAAGTTCAGTCAATGTAACAGGAAACTACTTTGACAGAACATTCGGACCCGCTCTTTGGCTTGGAACCTCCGATGGCAAAGTCTTCTCAGATTGCACTGTCACAGGCAACTTCTTCTATCGTGGCGGTTCTCCCGATAATGTTCACTTTGAATCAGAATACGAAGGCTCACACGTACTTTTCCAGTCTGCAAGCAATGTAACTCTCGCAGGAAATACATTCAGAATCGGAGAAAACGATGGCGGCGGTGGAACAAAATCTCCCAACTACGGCATAGTCGTTCAAAATTCCGATGCAGTGGTAGTACAATCCAACGTACTGAAAAATGGCTACCTTCTTGAAAAGATAGTTTACGATAACAAGGGTGACTGTCTCATAAATTCAAACCTCGGTTAATAACAAAAAAAGCATCTGTCAGATTTTTCTCCGATAGATGCTTTTTATTTTGCTTTATTTTTGATTAATCAATGTACTGTTCGTTTTCAACAATACCTTCAACTAACTTCTGGAGAGTCTTTGAGAGAGGCTTGCTGTACTTAGCCGCACTTGAACCCCAGTTTGCCATATTGTTAGTAACAGCACCGAAGAATATGTCGGTAATATTCATGAGATACTTGTTCATGAAGCGTCCAAGGTCGAACGAAACTGTGCTACGGACGATATCATACATCTGAGCATCAACATCGTTATCGGAATACTTAGCCTTCATGTTGTTTTCAAATATCGCAGGAGTTGTAAGTCTGTATCCGTTTGAGGCAAGGCTTTCGAGAACCGCACCAACAGCTTCCATCTTAGGACAGTTGAGAGATACAGCGTAAAGAGTTACAGGGTTACCCATAACTGTACGATAATCAGCCTGAGCTTCATCATACTTCGGAATAGGAACGATACCGTATGTTACTTCAGAATCACGAAGAGCCTTTGAAGCATAGTGAGCACGGTTAATATTGAATATAGCACGACCCTCAGTGAAAGGCTTTTCATATTTGTTGTAATCCAAGAATACGTCATTGGAGTTTTCCCAAGGTCCGAGAAGTTCAATAACGCTTACAGCCTTTTCGCCGAAGAAATCGTCAGAAATTTTAAGTGTCATTTCTGCATCCTGTTCAACGAGCTTGAGACAAGCACCGGTGTAGAATGCGTCATTGTGGTAGTTAGTTGTTGTGAATCCGAAGAAGTCGTTTTCATCCTTCTGAGTATTACCGTCGAGGTCCTTGTAGGTATCAGTGGTAATAGAAACGAGCTTATCCATTGTCCACTTACCGGAGAATACAAGGTCAGTGGGATTTTCTATATTATAGTCCTCGATGAGCTGCTTGTTGTAGTAGATACAGTACATCATGTGGAGCATATTTGTAGAAATATCACCGGATGCAAGATAAAGTCTGTTATTAATTGTAGCTTCGGAAACAAGGTTATCAGGCCACCACGGCTTCTCAAAATCTATATAAGGAAGCTGTTTCAGGTCGGTAGTGAAACCGTTGATTACAGTAGACATTGTACTACGGCTGTAAGAAGCGAGTATATCGTATGCGTTGTCACCTGCGGTAAAGTCCTCACGAACCTTTGCAGCATATGCATCTATGTTATTACCATTGCCGGGAGTACCTATCCAGTTAAACTTAACACCAAGTCCATCCTCAACGTTAAGGTTACGCTGATAAATAGCGTCGTTTACAATTTCACCTGTAAATTCATCAGCTTCAAATTCCTGGTTTTCAACGTCGCTCCAATAGAGAACATTGATAACTTCATCGCCGAAATTGAGGTCTGACGGAAGGTCATCCTTGAGGTAACCGTTTTCGTCCACATTTTCGTTCTCCTCAGCAACAATTTCAGAATCATTTTCGGCATTAGCCACAGTATCGGCAGTAGTTTCCTTCTTTGTCTCATCATTAGCTCCATTGTCAGAGCAAGCCACAAGTGCGGGAGCAGTCATGAGAAGTGCAAGTAAAAGTGCAATTATTTTTCTTGACATTTTGTATTCCTTTCAAGTATGTTTATTCGACCAATATTAACTACGGTCATTTTAACATTATCAACACATTTTGTCAAGCAATTTTCAATTTTTTTACATACATTTTTCAAAAATCAGGTGTAAAACGCTTGGTTGCCGAGGCTCTTTCCTGCATAAATCCGTCAAATCCGAGCTTCACAGCATGATCTCTGACTTTTCCGTATTCATATGTTGTTATCTTTCGCCTTATGTCACGGAACTGTTCATTTTCGGGAAGAAATTCCGGAGTATACTGAGCCATAAGCGACAAAAGTACCTTATCACACGGCACAGTATCTGCAACTGTATCAAGTACCGCAATTGAATCATCCCTGTGTGACGGCAGAACAAGGTGACGAATAATTACGCCACTCTTCATCATTCCGTTCTCATCAAACACAGGCTCACCAACATTTCTGTACATCACTTCAAGAGCCTTTTTTGCATAATACGGATAATCTTCCGCATTTGAAAGACGCTTTGCAAGCTCAGGAGAAGCATATTTAAAATCTGTCAGGAATATATCCACAGTTCCCAAAAGCTCATATATCATCTCAGGAAGTTCATATCCACCTGTGTTATACACAATCGGCAAAACCAATCCTTTTTTTCGTGCAGCATATACCGCCTCAATAATTCCACGTGAATACTGAGTAGGAGAAACAAGATTGATATTATAAGCTCCCCTCTCCTGAAGCATGAGCATTTCGTGAGCCAGTCCTTCAACAGAGTATTTTTCACCCGACGAAAGAGTGCGGCTTATCTTCGAGTTTTGACAGTACACACATCCGAGGGGACAGTGCGTAAAGAATATCGTTCCCGAACCACGCATTTCAGTCATGTCTGCGTATATATCGCTGTTGTATCCGCTGATTGGAGGCTCTTCCCAGTGATGAAGCATGATTTTTGATACTTCAATCTCATCGGAGGCACCGCAGTATCCACGGGACACTTCTCTGTCAGCACCGCACATTCTCGGACAAAGTCGGCAATTATTCACCACGGTTGCCCTTGATATACTTGGATATCATACCCTGCTTGAGTTCCCAGAGCTTCTGAGAAAGGTCAACATAATATTCGTGCGGATTTTCAAAACGAAGAACTTCTTTCCACATTGTAGCAAGCTCTCTTGCACAGTGGTCACGAATCTCATCAAGCGGAGGGAGATTGTAAACGAGCTTACCTTTTTCAAATACAGGTACAAGAAGCTCACGTGCAGTGTAATTTTCGATAAGACGTCTCTTCCATGTATGTTCAGGGTCAAAAATTTCAAGCGGAGCCGAATCATCTATTTCTTCATCTCTAAGCATGAGGAGGTCTGCCTCTGCCTTGCCTGTTTCGTTTGAGTAAAGACGATATATCTTCTTGAAACCGGGATTTGTAATTTTAGCTGCGTTTTCGCTCACCTTTATTTTGGGAGTAATAACACCGTTTTCCTCACAGGCTGCGAGCTTGTATACACATCCGAATACAGCATCACTCTTTGCCGTGATAAGTCTTTCACCTACACCGAATCCGTCTATACAAGCATCCTGTGCAAGAAGTTCTGTGATAAGATACTCGTCAAGTGCGTTCGAAACTATTATCTTGCAGTCGGTGAGTCCGTTTTCGTCAAGATATGCTCTCGCCTTCTTTGTAAGGTATGCAATATCACCTGAGTCGATTCTTATCGCACACTTTTTGAGTCCCATCGGCCAAAGAACGTCCTTTATAGCCTTTACCGCATTCGGAAGACCTGAACCAAACACACTGTATGTGTCAACAAGAAGTGTGGGATTATCAGGATAGAGCTTACAATAAGTTGCAAATGCTTCATATTCACTGTCAAACATCTGAACCCATGAATGAGCCATTGTACCACCTGCGGGAACACCGTAGAGCTTATCGGAAAGAGTGCAGGCTGTTCCTGTGCATCCACCGATATATGCGGCTCTTGCACCATATACAGCAGCATCTTCACCGTGAGCACGTCTTGAACCGAATTCCGATATAGGTCTGCCCTTTGCCGCACGAACCATTCTCGACGCTTTTGTTGCAATAAGAGACTGGTGGTTGAGTGAAAGAAGTACATATGTCTCGATGAGCTGAGCTTCCATTACGGGAGCACGAACGGTAAGAATAGGCTCACCCGGGAATATGACACTTCCTTCAGGTACGCCCCAGATGTCACCGGTAAATCTGAAATCAGCGAGATATTTAAGGAATTCTTCCGAAAAAATACCCTTTCCTCTGAGAAATTCTATATCGGCTTCGGTAAAGTGAAGGTCTTCGATATAGTGTACTATCTGTTCAAGTCCGGCAGTTATAGCGTATCCGCCGCCATCGGGAACACGTCTGAAGAATACGTCGAAATATGCAATGGTATTTCTCTTTTCTGTGTCAAAGTATCCCCTACCCATTGTAAGCTCATAAAAATCGCAAAGCAAAGAAAGGCTGTATTCGTTGTTTTTCATGATATCCTCACGTAATAATTAAAATTCCTGATAAATCGTTTCGAGGTGACGTGTAGCCCATGCTTCTGCTATGAGTCCTTCAACGTCAACCTTTTCTTCCTCTGCTTTAACCTTTTCGAGATCGGGCTGAGTTCTGGGATGACGGGGTGTGAAAACAGTACAGCAATCGTCGAACGGCTGAATTGAGGTATCAAACGTACCGATAGCACGGGATATCTTAATGATTTCTTCCTTATCCATACCTATACAAGGACGGAATACGGGAATAGTAGCTGCATCCTCTGTAACACACATAGCCTTCATTGTCTGAGAAGCTACCTGACCGAGTGATTCACCTGTTACGAGAACATGGCATTCGTTCTCCTCCGCTACCATAGAGGAAATTCTCATCATAAAGCGTCTGAGAAGAAGTGTGAAATAGTCCTCTGTACAGTTGTCTCTGAGTTCCTCCTGAATATGAGTAAGTGACACAACATGAACTCTTATCTTTCCACTGTATTCGGTAAGCTGTGCTGCAAGCTGCATTACCTTATCATGAGCAGCCTGGCTTGTGTATGGCATTGATTCAAAATGCACGCAGTCAACAGTCATACCACGCTTCATCATCATATAGCCTGCAACCGGAGAGTCAATACCACCCGAGAGGAGAAGCAGACCCTTTCCTGCCGAACCGAGAGGCATACCCCCTGCCGCCTTATCCTGACCTGCGTGAATGTATGCGTGAGTTTCTCTTACTTCAATCTTTACCACAACATCAGGCTCGTAAAGATTTACCGTGATGTCGGGTATAGCTTCGAGAACCGCCGCACCAACTTCACCTGAAAGTTCGGGAGATGAAAGCGGGAATTTCTTGTCACTTCTCTTAGCTTCGCACTTGAAGGTCTTGTAGCCTTTGAGCTTTTCGGGAAGATATTTCTTTGCGGTTTCGAGAATGGATTCGAGAGTTTTTTCAGCTACGGCAGCCTTACATATAGCAACAAAGCCGAACACCTTTCCGAGCTGGTCGTACAGCACGTCAAAGTTTTCTATAGCTTCATCGTCGGCAGGCTCAACATAGACAGTACTCTGATTGTATGTGATATCGTAGTTACCAACCATCTTCGCACGTCTTCTTACTTCCTTGAGAAGTTGAGTTTCAAATGTGGAACGGTTTGTTCCTTTTAATATTATCTCACCGTATTTACAGAGGATAACTTCCTTGATAATTTCATTATTCGGCATATAAGCACCTTTTTCTTATTATTTTTTGTAAATTCTATTATAACCCATATTAGTATATCACACTTTTCCTCGTTATAAAATAGTGATTTTCGCCAAATACGACATAATAGTTTCGTTGCTTTTTGCTTACAAATAAAAAAACGGAGCAAACCGTTAAAAATAAGTTCAACTCCATTCATTTATTAACTTCTATCGGTTATCAGTCCTCGTCAAAATCGCCGTGTATCTTTACAATGTTGCCATCAACATCACCATTACAGTCTCCGCTGATTTCCACATAAGTACCTGCATCAACGTCTCCATTGCAGTCTCCGCCGATATTTACGTTTCCACCTGCGTCAATATCTCCATTGCAGTCTCCGCCAATGTTCACACTACCTCCGGCATCTATATCTCCCTCGCAGTCACATCCAATAGTAACTCTGCCACCTGCATCTATATCTCCACTACACTCGCTGCTTACTGTAATATCTCCACCAGCGTTGATATCTCCGGAGGACTCACCGTTTATAGTGACACTTCCTGTGCATTCAATACTTTCACCATTAAAATCACCTTCAACCTTGACATTAACACAATTGGTAATACAGCCTGACATATCTCCCTTGATTATAACAGTGTTAACTCCATCAATATCCTTTGTACATTCATCCATATCAAAATCTGTAGATTCAGTATCTTTATTTTCTTCACTTTCCCAAAGTTTAATCTCGCCGTTAAACATATTCTTTAAAGCGTTCTTTATATTATTATTTTTAAAGCTTTCAGCTGTATGGTCTGAATTACGACCATTTACCTTACCACCGATATCTCCGCATTTCACACCGAATCCTGCAGTTACATCTCCCTGTACGTTTCCGCATTTAGTCTCAAATCCTGATTTTACATTTCCTCCGACATCGCCTGTTATATTCATACCAAAGCCTGAGGTTGCGTCTCCAATTACGTCTCCGTCAATATTTAACTGCATTGATGAATTTACTTTATATACGTTTCCGTTTATTGTAACTTTAAGAAATTTTTCAGGATTCTGCTTGAACGATTTTATCTCTACACCGTTCTTACGTATTACAAATTCATATTCATCCTTGTAGAAATCTATCTTCTCGCCATTTCCACTGCCAGCTTGACATCCGCCGCCGTCACTTATCGAATTATTCACATCCCCTGCTTCAAACAAAATCTCAGGCTCCGACTCAACGGATATTACGGAAACATCATTATTATCAGAGTTTTCAACAACCGCAGGCTTCGGCTCTTCCATACCCATTATTGCAGAAAGAGATTCATTGAATATTTCAGCTAATTTTGGAAGCATGAGAATATCGGGGAGTGTTTCGCTTCTTTCCCACTGTGATACTGCCTGATGGCTAACACCTATAAGATTGGCAAGCTCTGCCTGTGTAAGACCTTTGTTCTTTCTCAACTCTGCTATTCTCTGTCCTATTATGATTCTGTCTGTCATGATACTACTCCTTTATGTATTATACTTTGCATTTTTTTGCAAAAACGGATTCTGTACAGCGTTTGTTTTTCTGTTTTTAGAATATCACAAAGAGCCGAATAATTCAACAAAGCAGTACTTGAATTTACAAAAAGTCGCTTTTTCAAGCCACGCTTGCACATAATCGAATATTTCATGAACACACATATATATATTTGTGAATCCCTCGAAATACTTCCAATTAAGTCCATATTCGCATATACAACGTATTTTTCTTCTACATCTCACGAACATCTCACGAACATCTC
>CAYTLG010000042.1:0-12424 GCA_964438725.1 uncultured Ruminococcus sp.
TCCTCATGTTCTCCGATGTCCAGGATAGATACCTGTACATCGCAAGATACGCATTTCATATATATGAAATGCTTCTTGTTAGGGGACAGCCCCTAAGACCCCTAAATATGCCCCAAAAGGGCAAGTGCTATGACTTTTTCATATGACTTTTTCCAAATTGCTATGAAAAAATGCTAAATTCATATGACTTTTTCATAGCACTTTTTGAAGGACTTCCTATTGCAAAATAAAAGTGCTATGACTTTTTCATATGACTTTTCGCAATTTGCTATGAAAAAATGCTAAATTCATATGACTTTTTCATAGCACTTTTTGTCGGGATACTGTTCCCGAAACTTAACGAGCCATTCATTATAGTCTTTATATCCTTTCGGGGGAGGACAATCCTCTACATCATATCCAAGTCCATAGTATTTTTCCGTTAATTGCGCCGTTGCTTCTCTTCCCGGACCATCATTATCCAAGCAAAATCGTATCAATCCTACCTTTAGATGCTCTTCTAAGAAAGTTTTTAATGGTGCATCTGATAACATTCCAAGTGCCAGCTTGTTCGATTCATAGTCATTATGGATATCCATATAACTCATAAGGTCGATTGCAGCTTCAAATACTACCAGTTCCTCACTCTCCTCATTTACCACATTAAAACCATAATTCTTATCATTTCCTGCAACATCACATTTAAAGGGTTTTCCCTGCTTATCAAACACACCCCTCATACTTGCAAAACGTGTCTTACCCTCTGCATCATTCCCAAGGAAAACTACATTATGGTAGTGCCTGCTTTCATATATCAGTCCTTGTGTTACAAAGTAGTCGATTATTTCTTTTCGTATACCTCTGTCATTTCTCAGATAGTCATACAAATAAGAATTATCAAGCGAAGGTGCAGGTAGTACAAACTCTTTTTTCTCCTCTTCTTTTTTCGGTTGCACCTGATATTTCAGCTTCACTTCCCTATCTGCCTCTGGTATTCTACTATATCCCGAAAAGTCCAAGAGCCAAAAAACCGCTGTTTTTACATCCATTCCTGCGAACACTCGTAAGAAATCTATCTGCGAACCGCCATTCTCCCCCTTATCGTATTGCCTCGACCATCTAAACCAATGGCTCTTATCATAGATACGAATAGAATCCATTTCTTTGAGTGTATAATATCTTCCCACCCTCTTTGGTGTAAAACCAAGTGCCGCAGCTACCATGGTAAGGTCAACACTCTTTGCAATTTCAAGTTCTTCTGCACTAAATCTATCCTGCGTCATCTTGCTTTTCCCTCCTCTGCTACAAGTGGAAGGTTAAAATCAATTTCATGGTAATCTGTATTTACCATACACTTTGGAGTCGGCATAATATTCTTCTCTTTGAAACTGAAATAACTGGTATTATCTCCTCCCACAATAATATGGTCCTCTAATGGAATGCCCATATAGGTACACATTTTTACCATACGGTCAGTCAACATCGTATCATTCTTTGATGGTGTCAGGTTTCCACTTGGATGATTATGGACAATAAGCATACACGCTGCATTAGAAAGAATGCTTGACTTAAATATCTCTCTTGGATGTGCCAAACTCTCATTTACTGTTCCCACACTTACAAAACTACAATTAATCGGTTTTCCATCTGAACATAGGTTAATCACGCACAATACTTCTCTGTCCATCTCACACAGTTGCTCGCCTACTAACGATACAGCATCTAACGGATTTTTAATCGGATGCCCCGAATATAATGGGGCATCCTTTACTAACCGGATAGACACTACATCAAGTTTATACGGATTCTTCGCTTTGCTCATGAGTCTCCTCCTCTCCAAATTCCACATGGATGATAAACTCATTGTCGCAACTGTTTACCAGAGTTACGATATCCTCCATTGTAAATTCCGGTCTATCCATACAGCCTCCTATCTGCCCATATCCTTTGCTTCATAAATCAACGCCGGTTCTGCCACCGCCATTCCGTCTAAACGTTTATTCGGCGTATCCGTTGCCATACTGAGCACTCTCAAATCCTTATCATAGTGATATACCTGATTAGAAAGTCTCTCCTGCAAAGATACCTGGTCCATATTGATTTCAGATACCATCTGAGCCAGCTCTTCCGGGTCACCCATATCAACAGATACCGCAATAGTTTCATGGATAGATGAAGGTAAGATATAAAGGTCTGTACCTAACTGTTCTGCAAGTGTATGAAGCTGATCCTCATACAACATAGAAATTGCACCGTTAATTCCTCTATCATTACTAATCACATACATCATTCTGTCCGCAGGCACTTCACCAAGAATCATTTCCACTGCTTCCATAGCCATACCATCTGCCATAAAGATTTCTTTCATAACATCATTCATAGAACGAACTGTAGGTGGAAAAATATTTCTGGTATTTTCTACCGCATGTTTGAATAACTGTTCTTCCGTAAGACCAAGTTTTTCAGCCAAACCGTCACGAACCACTGCACTTTCAATACCATCCTTATCTACATTTGTTACCAAGCGATAGATAATGGATAAATCCTTCCATTCTCTGTGAGGCACATGTGCCAACATGTCCTTATTCTGTTCTGTATTGATTAACTGAAATACAATCTTTTCCTCCGGATTATCAAAGTTTAATCCCTGCTGAACCTCTACGCCCTTTTCCATTGATTTAAGCATTGCTTCACCCACAGTCTGAAGAGTAAGCTGTAAATCACCAAACTGCTTGTAATGTTCATACATATCATTAAGATAAATTGTCGGACTAACCTTTTCGTTCTCTCCGTCCATTTTCAAAATCAA
Organism: uncultured Ruminococcus sp.; assembly: GCA_964438725.1. Lineage (GTDB taxonomy): Bacteria > Bacillota > Clostridia > Oscillospirales > CAG-272 > UMGS1696. The sequence continues at coordinate 2,789 of CAYTLG010000042.1, forward strand.
CCCATCCACTGTCTGATTGATTTTGTCAACTGGATGAATCATTACCTCCCTGCCTTTTAATTCTCCCGGCAAATAGGAAGTCATTTTCTCTGCTACTACCTCTTTGAAAATTTCATAATCCATCATTTTACATTTCCTCCATTAATCTAAATTGTCATAAAGGATGCCTTCTTCATCCTCATAGGTTTTTACATCAGTTTCATATCCCAAATCATCCTGCACACCAAGATGACGAACCTTAGTTGGACTCGACACCTCTATTCGCACGCCTAAATCCGGATGAACTGAAATCAAAATTTTTGTTTTTGCCACACTCTCACCTCCAAAAAAATCAGAGGTACAAGCGTTGCGGCCTGTACCTCTTTCTACTGTTTACACCTTATAAAGTTGTTAATAAATCTGCTTAAAGCTGTTTCACTTTTTGAATTGCCCAAGCCATTATCAGACACATACTCTTTGACCGCTGCAATATCTTCTTTTGTGAATATCCATACGGAATAGGTTGAGTTACCACCGTTTTGCGTATTATTCATTGCACTTTGTAAAGTACCTCTAAATGCTGCGTCATTTCTCCATAGTGATGTGGACTCCAGACCTCCAAATTCATATGATTTTTGCCAGTATCTACTATTGATAAAACGAGCATATCTTCTACTTCCGTCATCATCCATTTCCCCTCCGGAGGTATTCGTAGTATCAACGACGATAACAACAGCTCGCTCGGTTGTTACATTTCCACGACTATCTGTTGTCGTATATTCTATCTCCACATAACCATCCTGTGTCAAACTTGTAAAATCAGATGAATTATAATTACTCAAAGTGATTACTGTTGTTCCATCCTCCCTATCTACTGAACTTGCAGTTCTAAGAAGTTCTGCTTGTGTTATGACACCATTTTGTGCTTCATACAAAGTAAAATATCTTGTCTTTGTCACAAGTTCTGGTGCATAGTCCCATATCGCATAGAAGTGAAAGGTATATCCGTCCGTTGCTGTCAGATTTTTAATTCTCTGACCATCACTGTATTCTTTATCAAACGAATTTGCATTTGTATTCCACCCAATATAAATACACTCCCTCTCAGGATATGAAAAACTCATTGCCGGAAGCGTGTAGGTCTGGTCGTAATAGCAAGTCATCTTTGCCATAGTACCAGAACCGCCATTTGGATGAAATTCAATATAATATACATTCGCTCTTGCATTTGCTGTAAGCGATACATTCCCGGTTACCATAAAGGTAAATGTTTTAGATGTGCTATATTTATCTCCACTCCAATTTTGCCAAGTGTATCCCGTTTTTACCGTTGCACCTACCGTACAGTTTGCACCATAATAGTAGGTTCCTGCACCTGATACACCACTAATTCCTACACCACGAGCAAGCGACACCGTGTACCTCTTTCTTGAAATACTAACATAGTTATCTTTATTTCCAGTTACTTTATAAGAAGCAACCGAAGCCGAATTATAACAAGCATTTCCTGCATACGACCAACTGAAATTAGCACCATATCGAACACTCTGTGTCTTTACTAACTGGTACTCTCCATAGTTTCCACTTGCATCCATATACCTTGCATAGACTCGCTGTGTGTATGACTTTCTGCCAATATAAACATAATGATCATTTGCTTTTGTTACTGTATAGCTGCTTACCGAAGCAGAATCATATGCAGATGAACCACCATATGACCAACTGTAACTTGCTCCATATCTGACATTCTTGCTCTCTGCTAACTGCCATTCCCCATAATTACCACCAGAATCCATATAGCTTACATATACACGTTGTCGATAGGTTTTTCGCTCAACATCCACATACTTCGTACTCGCAGAAGTTGCCGTGTACGATATAGACGCTCTCTTATAAACATCATCGGCTGCCCTACTCCACGATACTGTTTCTCCATACACATAATATCCGTTGATTACTGCTGAGTAATTACCATAGGACCCATCTGCCTTTTGATACCTTACATAAACTGTCTGCCACAACTTCAGCTCTGTTTCATAGTTAATGGATTTATTAAAATAACTCCAAAGCGAAGATGGATTACTCCATGGTGCAGCTCCTGCAATTCCATAATAGTCTGTATAGACACTACCGTAGAAGTTACCCCAATCATCCATGCTACCACTATTGGTTCGATTACCATATTTATCAATCTTTACAGTAATCATGCAGCTATCCACCACAATATAACCACCATTGATAATAAACTCGCTATAGCAGCCATAATTCTCCGATGCCAGTTTTGATTTTACACTAGATAAACTGATACGGTTTAGACTATAAATATATCCACCTGATATTACTTCACTTGTTTCCGATACGTTTGCACCTGAAAAGGAAAAATACAAGTATTCTGCATAAGAAGATGTTCCTACATACATTCGATAACCAATCGTTTTCCAATGTGTTGTACTCACCTGCGAAGATGCCTGCTTTCCATAGGTGGCAAAGTAAAAATAACCATCCTTAAAAACAATCTGTGACCCATAAGTGTTATAAAATGTCTGTGCATTATCAAATGTTCCTGCATACACATTCTGCGTGTTGCAAAAAATCCCTATACCAAGTGCAAGTACCAAACCGGAAATAGCTATCATTATTTTCTTACTTATCTTTTTCATGATACCTCCTTAATCTCCGGATACTGAATACTGTTCCATAATCACAGTACGTTGCACCGATATTTGACCTTCCGTTCCGATTGGATGATAGAAATGCTCTATCACTTCGACAGATAACAAACCTTTTGCTTGGTCTACATTCAAAATGCGAATCTCAATGCTGCAATCAGAATTTATCTGAACTAATAACGCCTGCATGAAATCCGCAATGAACTCATCTGTATTATTCACATCATAGCTCTTTTCATCAAACTGATTCTCTACCGTGGAAATCAAAGCATTATCCACCGCATCTCTCAGTTCATTTGCTCTTAACTGCTTTCCGGAGAGTGTCATTACAATGACAAGAAATAGCACACCACACATCGTGATGACTGAACCTAAAAATACATTCTTCATCTGCTATCTCCCTTCATCCACCACAATCGGTATTCTCCATGTTTCCTCTACGTTCTCTCTATCAATAACTCGAAAATATACTTCGTAAATGCCCGGCTCTTGAAAATAGATATATCCGTTACTCTGGTTATAGTAATTCATCACACTAATCCCATGACTATTTCGGATGTCGCATATATCCGCAAACATAATGTTTGGATATCTCTGTCGGATGATAACCTCATCCAAGTAGTACACAACACCTTCCATGTCTTTTGCGTAATACCTTTTCAAAAACTCTGCATTCTCATCAGCAAAGAATCTTCCTTTTGAAGTAACATGGAACACTTGTGGCTTTTCTCTTTCATACCATACCTTCACCGCATCAAAATCACTGTATGCCGTATAATCCGTCTCTTCCTTTTGCAAGGTTGTTCCTGCTATTTCAAAGATTCCTGTTTTGCCTGCATACTGCACGCCAAAGATAAGTCCTATCAGTGCAATACCCGTGATAATTGCGATTATGGCTGTTCCATATTCCTGAAATATCTCTTTCATCTGTCCTCCTAACCGATTGCACTTGCAATAAACTGTGCAATCAAACCTTTTAATGGTGGACCGAGAAAGAAATTCCAAAGGATAATGAGAAAGAGAAAACTACCGACTACTTCTGCAATGAACTCTCCGTATTCTTCAAATAGTTCTCTCACACATTCTCCTTCCTGCTACACACTAATCGCATATAGCAATCCCAATAAAATAGCTGCCATACCGCCACCCGTAATGGCATATATGACAGCTGAACCATACTGTTCCATCAATATCTTCATATACTCACCTACCTCGCAAAGCCTCGTATCTGCTGTGTACTTAACACTCCAAAGAAATCTACTCTGTATTCATATTTAAGAATGACCTCCATCAAAGCAGGTCTTCCGTCGTCATCACGAACGATACTTCCTTCATCAATGATTAAGTCATATCCTGCATTTGCAGCTTGCGTTTTGCATGAACTGATAACACTTGGTGCAAAGTTAGAATCTTCAATCTCTGCAATTACCGAAGCGTGAAAGTCTCTTGTATTTCCTGCATCAATACAGGCAGATAAAACTCCAGCCATAGAAAACAGCGACAACATCAATATAAAGATACCGACATAAGTTTTAATCGTTGTACTCATATCCTCGCCACCTCCTAGAACTGCAAGTTCTGCAAGAACAATACCAATAAAAGCGACATATCTATCATCAGCTTAAATGATGCCAATAACGAAGGAAGTAAGATATATACCTTCATACCTGCTACCAAATCTTCCTGATGAAGCTGCTCTGCTTTGTCCATCATGGTATTATTTCTCTCAATCAACTCGTCGATCTGTGCTCCGATATTGATAAAGTTCCCTACAGATAACGCATACAACATCTGCATTGCTGACTGCACATCTGGATTCTGATATCGTCTAAGAAAACGATTGTATGGAATAAGCGAATCCGGCTCAATCTCCAACTCTGTAATAAGTTCCCTAAGAGCCGGGCGAAGCACATTAGGTGCATCCTCTAAGGACTTTCTAATAGCAATCTGTACATTGTCTGTCTGTAATAAAAGAGCCACCTGCATCAACCACTCAGGAAACTGCTTCTCGATTTCTCTTGCAACTTTCTTCTTCGCTAAATGGTGTCCTATCTTATGCTGATTCAACAGGAATACTACAACTACAATTCCTGCCAGCAATATTCCAATGTGTTGCTTCCATATGAATAAAATCGCAGTAATGATAAGTGGTGCAATCGCCATCTTCATACTAGTTTTCAGTTCTGCTTCCTCATCGTAATTCTCAACTTCCAGATACTTTTCTTCAATTCTTGTATTATCCGGCTTCTTTTCAATCCAACTTCTACAAAGTCGTTTATCTGCTTTAACATAGATAACAATACATAAGCCAATCATGACTACTGCTGAAATCTGACAAAATAGCATTGTAGAAATATCCAAGTTCTGACCTAACAGATAAAGAGGCAACAGGCATATCAACAATGTCGCCACTAATGCAAATAAAATATTTCTCTTTACAACTTGGAACTCTTTCTGTAGATTGCAGATTCTACTTACCCACATAGAACGGTTTCGCTCTAGCAATGCGATACTGCTCGAAGGATCACCACCTCGTCTCTGTGCCCCAAGCACAAAAGCATGAATGGTATCAACCTTATCGCAGTTAAAGAAATCTCCTATCATATCCAAGGCTTCTTTTTCTGCATCCTCACTATCCGTTGAATATAGAATATGGTCTATTGCCTTATTTACAACCTCTTCAAATGCCTGATTATCAAATACGTTGGCTACCTCACGAAGAGCAGACAGAACAGTTTCTGTTCGCTCAAAAGAGTAAAGAAACTGTTCCATATAGTTGTTTGCAAGAGAGAACATTCCGGTGTGATAACGCCCTTTCATGGTCTGCAACATCATACTTGGAAGATACAACACTCCAAATAAGATAATTGCTATCACACCCGGTATCTCCAATTTGTAAAGAAAGCCTACAACCGCTGCTACTAATACAAGCAATGCATAACCATACAACGCTTTTCTCGGAGTATATTCATATCCGTATCTGGCAAGTTCGCTATGAAGATTTCGATATCTAAGGTATCTTAACTTATTCTTCATTGCTTCCTCCCTCTTCAAATGGCTTGATATTTGCTCTGTCGAACTTCTCCATTACCGCCTTTGGTAATTCTTTCGTGATTAGTTCTCCATCCAGTACAACCGGATAAATCGTGTTCTTACCTTCGTTACGGATAAAAAAGCATACCTGCTCAATTCGTCTGCGAAGAATACCATCCTTTCCGATTTTCTTACCAATGAGAACCCCCACATCCAAGAACATATAAATGTCGTTTTCCATTCGATCCGCATCCATACGATTTGACATCATATTGAGAATACGGTCTGGAATCTTACTTACATCATCTGTGTGTAATGTGGTAAAACCACGAATACCCGTTGAAAGACACTCCATAAGATACTTAACTTCTACAGAACGTGCCTCCGATAACATCAGCCACTTCGGATTCTGTCTGAGACTTGTCTTGATTGCTTTTGTGTAGTCAAAGCCATCCGACACCATAAACTCCACACAGTCCTTTTCCGGATTGATTTCCTTGTAATGCAGCTCTGGCGTATCCTCTATCGTGATAACACGCTCATTCGGAGAAATACACTGTGAGAAAAACTTAATTCCCTCTGTTTTTCCTACTCCCGGCTCTCCACAGAATACAAAGTTCATTCTCGCATGAACACAGTTTTCTAAGAGCACAAGAATATCTCTGCTACAATAACCTTCCTCAATCATTGTTTCTCTTGTCATTCTGACACTTGGAAGCGTCTTTCTGATGCACACGCTTCTACCAGAGATAGCAGATGTTTCATGCACAATACTGATACGAAGTGTCTCTGTATCTGCTTCAAGCAGATTGTCCACCTTATTAAAAGGTTTACTTACATTGTTTGCCACATAATGGCTGAACTTCTCAATGAACTCCTTGGTAACTCCATGGTCGGACACTTTTGTACGCTCATTGGATGTGTTAGTAATCCAAAGGTCTGTACCATTGAAGTCAATATCCGTGATTTCATCATCTTCTACATACTTCCACAAAGGACCAAAGTGCGCCGGAGACAGTTCCCAATTCTTTTTAATCTCCATTTCTCTATCCTTTCCGGGAGAGGTAGTTGCTCCTCTCCCTTCCCAAATTTGCTACTAAGGTGTAATTGTGCCTGCTGCTCTGTTGAAGAAGCTTTCAATCAAAGTCTTAAAGGAGTTTGCTACCACTCCGTCTGTTGCAAGTAATAACACGATAATTGCCACTAATGCACTGATTGCTACTGCAGCGATGATTACGCTACCATACTGTTCAAAAATCTCTTTCATTCTAATTACCTCGTTCTTTCATAAAAATTTGCAAAAAAAAATACAGCCACAATCTATTGGCTGTATTCTTAGGTTCCATATTCAGTTGTCATTTTTCTTCTCTCTTTCCTAGCTTATGGGTACTAGGAAAGGCTTGTCTCTCGCCTTGTTCAAGTTCACTTCTCACTCCTTCTTTAAGATTTCATTCAGCTTGAAAAAAATACTTCGCAAGTCTTCTGTTCTTTCTGTAATTCTTAAAAGTCTTCATCATATGGCACACCTCCTCTCTAAGGTGTTCCGGCTCTAACAAAAGCCATAAATATTCTAAGTATGAGGCTAAACAGAAGCAGAATCAGTTTCGCAACATTCAGCACCATATTCAGTAAAAACAATATTACTCTGCCTATTCCTTTCAAGAGCCACAATGCTCCGTTTCCAATTCCACTTAGTATTCCCATACTTGCCTCCTAACTAAAAGTATCCCAATGCTGCATCGGCAACTGCGTCATCTACCACATCTTCCTCCGGTGCTTCGACCTTTGGCATCGCATTGAACGCTTGTGTTCTTCCTGCCATAGACGAAAACATCATTCCGAACATTTCCTGCATGATGGAATCCTTTATTCTTCTTTCTAGTTCTTCCAGTTCCTTTTTCGTCACTACCTGACTTAAATCGACAATATCATCCTCTGCTTCTAATCCCTCAGAATCTCCAAATATGCCTCTATATGCAACCTTACGCAGATAATTATTTTTTGACTTATAGATATCCATATTTGCATTCATTATTGCTTGGTGTAGTTTCAAATCTCTTGGATTATTAAGGTTGAGCCTGATATTGTACTGTACAACATCATCCTTCGCCATAATTACCTCCTCGCAAGTGCAATTCGTGCTAATCGTTCAAAACCTTTGGCGTTCGCTTTCACATCCAAATTGTATCTGATGTTGTTCTGCTCATATCCGCCGAAATTCTTCATTACACATGCACCGCCACCTACAAATACGAACTGTGTAGTCTTGAGACTATACCCCTCTTCTCTCAGTGAGTTGTACAATCTTGTCGCAAAATCTGTAAGTGCTTCATCCATGATTGCTACAAACTCCTCGCTTAAATTGGTCTGCTTGCTAATGATATACTGCTGAATATCCATTTCATCAATCTTCTCATTATACTTACGACCACACATCTTATTGATGTTTCTCATACATGGGATAAGTCCTTCCGGTAATGTGTTGAATCCAGAATCATCCGGTTTCTTATTGATAATTGGTACAATATCAATCGTCCATGAGCCTACATCGACCACTACCACCTTCTGACCGAATGTGCTAATCTGGTCCACAACCGCTGCATAGCACTGTGGAAACACAGCCACTTTTACAATCTTGATATGATACTTTCTCTGCTCAAATACAAATGATACTTCCTCATTCTTAGACAGATAATCAATAAACGCTTGCTTTTCATCACCATATCTACTAGCCGGAAGTCCTACAGCTAAGACTACATTCGCTTCCGACTTACCTCTGATACGAAGTTCTTTTGCTACGGATGCCAAGGTTAGCAGATAATAATCATCATTCTCAACCTTATTCTCCATTACAGTCTCTCTAGCAGTTCCGACTTTATAATACTTACCATCATATTCAAGTACATCATCATAGAATGCAGGCTCTGTTAATATCTCTCTAATGCCGGATGAAAATACTGCCGCATTTACTGTTTTCATCTGTGACCAGCCGTGGTCAATTCCAATTACTTCAATGTTATCCATTGCCACTATCCTCCTTGCTTGGTTCATCTCTGCCATTTCCTCCTCTAAAATCTTCAACAATTTCTCGGTAGCATGGTCCGATACAGATACCTTCCGGTCTGCCATACGGACAATCGCCCGTCTTATCCATTGGACAAATTGCTTTCTCATGTTTAACCTTCTTTTCTCTTTGAAAATCTGTTTCGTACCTACACGGTGGGATACCTCTACACGATTTCATATGATAATCTGCACAGTTCTTACACTCATGCTCAATACGAAATTGCTTAATATCCAGTTTCCTAATCTTTTCTCGATACCCTCTTATCAACGCCTTCAGATCTATGCGTTCATCCTTGATACCGTATTTTTCAAGTTCTTTGGCAAACTCTGCATCACTGTTTATGCGTTCTACCAGTCTGTATAAGTCCTCCTCACTTGAAATATCCATTCCTTCAAACTTAAATTCCACCGGATTCACCTCCCAACGAAGTAAATCCTCGAATCGGCTGTGCATATATCTTTCGCTTCTTTTTGAATGTCACATATCCATATAACGAGACAATCACGATTGCAAATATGCCAACAGCTTTACTCACGGACCAAATTAACTCTTTTGTCTTAGCCATTCTCTTCCTCCTTTTTTGCATAAAAAATAGGACTAGATTAGCTAAGTCAAAGGCATTGCTGCCAAGCTAATTTAGTCCTACCTAAATCTCAATATTTACTTGTTCTCTTCGCTCCTCTCATCGTGGTATAATAAGTACAATCAATCTTGATTTTTTCTCAAATTCAGCTCATCACTTCTAAACTTGAAATTATAATGCAGGACTAAATCATCTGAAACCCTTGATTTTCCTAGGTTTCTTTGACCTTGTACAAATTATATCAGAAGCGTCTTTCTGGAACTCGATAGCCGGTGCTGCCACGCCGTTCGCGAATCCGGTAATTG